>CBDVEN010000058.1:0-4419 GCA_965373025.1 uncultured bacterium
TATTTTGAAAAAAACAAATCGAAAACTCCGCCTTTTTTTTTGCTTGCCTGAATATGATAATGGTACATTTGGACTTGGGGAAAATAAACGACTTTATATCCCGCTTTCCAAAATCGCCGGCACCAATCCGTGTCTTCAAGATACATAAAAAATCTTTCATCAAAATGACCGACTTTTTCAATTGCTTCTCTTTTAGCAAGAAGCGCCGAACCCATCAGCCAGTCAACAAAAATCGGAGAATTGTTGGAGTTGTTGAAATCGAGATTCAACGAATTCCGTTGAATCTCGGTTTCAACAGAAGTTTCAGAATTAAACACATCGTCCATTAGAAAATGAGATAAAACTTTCTTTCCCCATTTTGTTTTTCCCAAGAAAGTCCGCCGGCAGGCGATTACCGCCGGAGTGTAAAATCTAAAACAGGAAACTTGTCTGGTATTATTAATATTTAAAAGCTTGGGGCCTATAATGCCGATTTCCGGATTATTTTTTAGATAATCAATCATTTTTTTAATTGTTTCTTTTTTCTCAATAACAATGTCAGCATTGATTATTAAAATATATTTACCCTGCGCTTTTTTCAATGCTCTGTTGACTGATTTGCCAAAACCGATATTTTTTTCAGAAGTGATAAAAATAATCTGCGGAAAAAATTCCCGCATTATTTCTTCTGTTTCTTCATAAGTTTCACTGTCAGTGACAATAATTTCACTTTCAATATTTTCCGGCAAATTTTTTAAAAGCGATTTCAAACAAAGCTGAAGAACTTCTAAAGTTTGGTGGTGATTAATAATGATGGATATTTTCATTTAAAATAAACCTAAAGTATTTCTTCAACTTTGACTGTAATTATTCCAGTAGAAAGCGGAGCAAGTTTTTTAAAAGCGCCGCTTGAAAGATCAATCACTCTTGGCAAGCCAAAAGCGCCGGTATCATTAACTTTAACAATTACCTGTTTGCCATTTTCCAAATTTGTCACTCTAAGATAAGTTTTTTTGGAAAAAGTATTGCTTGCCGCGGTTAGCGCCTGCGGGTTCCATAGTCCGCGCTTGTACCAACTTGCCAGTCCAGTTTGGACATTTCCAATGGAAATTTTTTCTCCTTCAACGATATTTTTTTGCTGCGGCTGGGAAATTATTTTTTCAGAAACAAGTTTTTTTTCAACTTCCTGCCCGTTTTCATAAGTAATTAAAAAAGTTTGTTCCTTTTGGCCGCTTTTGCCCGGTTTAATTATTTTTGTTTTTCCAAAAGCCATAGATTTATCTTTGCGGATTTCTATCGGTGGATCAATTGAAGCAGTTTCAATAATCGTGTCCTGTTTTACTCTGATAATTTTAATTTCTAAATTATTGCTGATTAGTTCATTTAATCCGGGAAATGTTTTATCTTTTTCGTTTAAAGCAATATTTTTTTCTTCCAAAGCGCCTTTAATATTCAAAGCGGTTGTAAAAGTTTTTATAACTTCTCCGTCAATTTCAATCGTTATTTCCAACGCTCGTTTGATGATAATTTTTGTTCCAGAACTGATTGATGTTTCTATAGCCGGAAATAAAATATCATTTTGGTTGAGATGAATATCCAAGTCAGTTAAAACTTCCGCAATATTTTTTTTATCTGTTTTTACATTAAACTGAAGGCCGTTTTCTTCAATAATAATTGGAACGGATAAATTCTCTTTGCTTTCTGGGTTTTTACCGAAAGAATTTGTTCCGGCAGCGCTTAGTCCCATTATTAAAACACCCCCCAATAGCAATTTAAAAGTTGAGTTAATATTTTTCTTCAACAGATTCTTCATTTTAAATAATATTAAATAATTTATATCGGCAACTCTGGAGGCGGTTCAACTTTCTTCGCTTCAACATGAGCAACGCCAGGAGCCTTAACTTCAATTGACGGAAAGTGGTAAAGAGTCGCTAATTCTTCAGCGCTCAACACATATCCTTTTTCTGAAAAATCCCTGTCTTTATATTTATTAAGAAGCCGGATTTTTCGATACGCTTTTCGCGAATCAGTAAAAACATAATAAGCGCTTGTTTTTGTCCGTCCGTCAACTTTAAAAGTATTTAGGTCAAGCGTGCTAAAAAGATAAAACGGGCTCATTGCCAGTCCGACTCCTTTTGGCTTAAAAAAAACGTCATTCTTGGCAATATACATCCAGCGAATTCTTGTTTCAAAACCTTTTTGGCTGATATTTTTTTCCACCGCTTCAACAACCTCTCTTTCTCCCGGAGACAAATAAAGCATTAAACTCGGCACATCTTCTTCTTTTCTTTCTTCCTGTTGCGCGGGAGTTGAAACAATACTGCTGAATTCCTCAATAAGCATTTTCGCAATTGTTTTAGGTTTCTTTTTCGCTTTTTTACCGATTAAGTCAGCAGCTAATTTTATTCCGCTTTCTTTCCAGTCATCATTAATCGGACGAACTAACACTTGCATCCAGATTTGCTCGCCTTCGCTGAGTTTTCCATAATTTTCAACAAGAGTGGCTATTGGATCAATGATTGTTTTTGTTATCGGATCTTCCATTTTGGAATAGGTCTTAATCGGATAAGCGTCGTCTTTTCCCAGAATCATTTCAGTTCCCCAGAGATCGTATTCTTTGTTTGGGATTCTATTTGGAACTCTGTTAATATAATCTTCAGCTTCAATTATTTCAGCGTCCGGATATTGGGCGTAAATCGCTCCTTCAATATTGCTTCTTAAATCATCTGACGCGTAAATATAAAAATGAATTTCTCCCTCAAAGCTTACGATTTCCAAACTGTAAGAATAAGGAAAAGCTCCTTTAACATATTCGTCAAAAATAGTGTCAATGTGAATTCCTTCAACGCTCCAAAGCGAATTAAAAATCTGTTCCATTATCTTCGGGCTTTTTTCAACTAATCGCGGCACTTTTATTTCCAAAAGAATATAATTTATTTCACTTCCGTATTTATCCCAGATATAATTCATCCAAACCATTTTAAAAGCAAACCAAAGAAATATCGGCGTAATAATCCACCAAATCTGGCGATAAATTTCAAAAGCGGCTGTAAATGGCTCAAACATAATTTTATCAGTATTTTATAAATTAACGAAACAAAGCAAAATTTAAATCACTCCATCTTTTTTTATAAACTCTAAAGCATTCAAAACCGAATATGACGCTCTGGTAATACCCATACTTTTCATATTGGTGTCGGTTCCAACGAGGTAAAGTCCCTGAATCGGGGATTTTGGCGAGGGAAATTTCACGCCGATTGTAACTGCCGCTTTTTCAGGAATGGTAATTTGAATATGTTCAAATTCAATATTTTTTTCAATATTTGGCAAGGCGGCAAAAATAGCGCGTTTTAATTTATGAAACTGCTTTTTCGAATTATTCTCTTTCAAAATAGTTGTAAATCCGATAAGTTGTTTATTCTTTGGAGCCAAATTAGAATCAAAATTTGAAACTGGAATAGCCCAATAGGGAGTTGGCGTGTCAAAATATACTTCTGATCCCAAATATGAGAACTCTGGCATTTTGCTTTTTAATCCCAGCCAAAGAGTAAAGCTTTTTGTCTGTTTAATTTTCTGAAGTTCAGATTTATATTTTTTGCTAAGTTTATTTGTTAGATTAGGAAGATTTTTGACAAATCCCGAGTAAACAACAGTATTAGTTGAATAAATTTCTTTATCAGTTTGAACTCCTTTTATTTTATTATTTTTAATAATGAACTTAATCGCTTTTTCATTGGTTTTAAAAGATATTCTATTTTTTGGCATGGAATTTAAAGCCGACATAATAATACTCTGAATTCCTCCCAACGGATAACCATGTGAACTATAACCGCTATGTTTAGCAAATTTAATTATTTTTTTAAAATGACTTTTTACGCTTTTATCATTCTCGTCAACATAATCAGAACCGCTAAGAATTCTCCAAGCCGGGATTTCTTTCATTGATTTGCCGCTAAGAAAATAACAAATCGTATCTATGAATTTAAGCAATTTTGCAGAAAAGCTATAACTTTTTATATAATCATAGACGCTTTTTTCAAGAATGTTTTTATTGATGGAAGAATCAGCGACAGCGTTTATCATCGCTCCAGCTAAAAGAATTCTGTCTTTTTTTGAGAGTATGTTAAAATAAGACAGCTGTGTCAGTGTCAATGGTATTTCCTGCAATTTATTTTGCCAACGCGCATAATATGATCCAAACGGCGTAAATTTTGGAATAACGGAAAAATATCTATCCATTAAAATTTTCAAAGGACCATCAGATAATTCGGTAATAGCGTGAGGTCCAGTATCTATATGGTAGCCGTCTATTTCGTAAGTGCGGCAATTTCCTCCAAGGTAATTATTTTTTTCAATTACTAAAACATTCTTTTTTTCTTTACACAAAGCCAGCGCTATTAAAAGCCCGCTGATTCCAGCGCCGATTATTATTATGTCATA
>CBDVEN010000059.1:0-4385 GCA_965373025.1 uncultured bacterium
TTCCACTAAAAGATTAATAGAGAAAGACAAAAAAATTATGTTTATCGCTTCACGGAGAGAAACAAGCAAGTTTTTAAATTTGAATTTTGTTAATTATTTAAAAAATCAGTCGTTGAATAATCATAAGTTAGATATTGATATAAAAATAAAAACACCCTTTGAGGAAAAAGGGCTACAAGCGGTTGATTTGATAAGTTGGGCAATTTTTAGAAAATATGAGTATGGCGATGAAAGTTATTATAATATTATCCGAGAAATAATTATTGAAGAAAATCCATTATTCTCTTAAAAATAACAGAACCCTATACGCTATTTACGAGCAACCCTGCGGAAGCCCACGTATAGGGGAATTACCTGTTGATTAAATCATAGCAAAATTTAAAATTTTGTCAATAGATAAAAAGTGGATAAGTTTTTAGCGATAATTGCAGAGATTTTTAAAACTATGTTTGACATTGCACGATAAATATAATATAATCGTCATATAAATGTTATACAATTTTTAACACATTATTATGGAAGAATTAAAATTAAAATCAACAATTAGGACGGAGATCGGGAGGAAATTAAAAAAACTTCGAAGAGACGCTTTTGTTCCGGCGGTTATTTACGGGCATAAAGTAAAGCCGCAATCGCTTAAAGTCGGATACAAGGAATTTGAAACGGTTTATAAAAAAGCCGGAGAAAATACTTTGATTGATCTTTTGATCGGTGATAATTCCCAGAAAGTTCTTGTTCATGACTTGCAGGTTGATCCGGTTACTGATAAATTTCTTCACATTGATTTTTATCAGGTAAAAATGGATGAAAAAATTTCCGCTGAAGTTCCTTTGGTTTTTATCGGCGAGTCAGAAGCGGTGAAAAACGAAAGCGGAGTTTTTGTCAAAAATATGAATACGATTGAAGTTGAATCTTTGCCGCAGGATTTGCCGAAGGAAATTAAAGTTGATATTTCCCAAATTAAAAATTTGGAAGAGGCGATTCACGCCAAAGATTTAGATATTC
Source organism: uncultured bacterium (assembly GCA_965373025.1). GTDB lineage: Bacteria > Patescibacteriota > Minisyncoccia > JAHIHE01 > DAOWLE01 > DAOWLE01. Next base: position 1,006 of record CBDVEN010000059.1, read on the forward strand.
CGGAAAATGTAAAATTGTCAGTTAATGAAGACGAGGTTGTCGCTATTGTCCTTAAGCCGCGAACCAAAGAAGAATTAGAAGCGACTGAAGAAAAAGTTGAAGAAAAAGTTGAAGATGTTGAAGGAGTGAAAGATAAAGAAGTAGAAGGAGAAGCCAAAGAAGAAGGTAAAGAAGAAGAAAAAAAGGAAGAAGATAAAAAAGATTGACAGAAATTTAGAATAATCGCTCGGGAAGTAATTTTTAAGAGCTTTAGCATTTTATTGAAACAATATGAAACCATTGAATATTTTTATTCTTGGGCCTTCGGGTTCCGGCAAAAGCACTCAGGCAAAATTTTTGGCTAAAGAGTTTAATTTAATATATCTGAAGTCCGGAGAAATGCTTAGGGTGATTGCCCGACAGAATACCGCTTTGGGCAGAAAAATTAAAAAAATAATGTCGGAGCAGGGAAAGTTTGTTCCGTGCAAAATAGTAATAAATATCGCAAAAAAAGAACTGAAAAAAATACCGAAAAATAAAGGAATTGTTTTTGACGGTTTTGGAAGGAAATTGCCGGAAATAAAAGCTGATGAAAAAATGCTTGCTAAAATGAAACGAAAAATAGATTTTGTTTTTTTAATTGAAATAGGCGAAAAGGAAACTTTGAAGCGGCTTTCCAAAAGAAGGGTGTGCAAAAAATGCGGAACTAATTTTATTTTGGGGAAAACAATTAAAAAAAATACAAAAAAATGTCCAAAATGCGGCGGTGAAATTTATCAACGAAAAGATGATTCGCCGGCAAAAATCAAAAGTCGCCTTAAAGAATACCAAAAAGAAACTTTGCCGGTGGCGCGTTATTTAAAAAAGAAAGGTATTTTAATTAAAATTAACGGGGAACAGCCGATTAAAAAAGTTTATAAAGATATAGTTTCAAGAATTTCAAAACAGGGAGGGAAATTTAAAAAGAAATAAAAAAAGAGGAGGAAAAAATCTTGGCGGAAATCATACGAAGGTTTCTAACTCAAGTTAGAAACGTCATTGAAGGTGGCATTATTGGTAACGCATTCTGGTATTCAGTAGGAAATTTATTGTTGGGAATTATGCTGGAAACTGGAATCTTGGAAAAGTTTGAATTGAAAATAGAGAAAAGAATTAAAAATTTAGGAGGTGAAAAGAGAAAATGAGCACAGCGCTTGAATTGTGGAAATTACTTGGATTTGGTGAAATTGCGAAGAATCTATCGGGAATTATAAGAAGCAATTAGAAAAGCAGTAAAAACAGGAGAACGGCAAGATTTTTCTATCGGAGAAGATAAATACCAGATTGATTTAAACGGAAAAATCTACGATGAAAATGGAGAATGTGTGATAGATCTCAGCAAAATATTCGGCGGTTTATTAACTGAGATGAAGAACGAAAAATAAAAGCAAAAGAGCATAGGTTAAAATTAAAACTACGCTCTTATTTTTTTTGCTTAATAATTAAATTTTGTGTATAATTAAATTAAGAAATTATTTTAAATGACATAATTATTTTGAATATTTTTGAAGGCGACACGATGTCGTGTCGCCTTCAAAAACTATTAAAATAAGACATAAATTATAAGTGTAGATTCCTGCCTTCCTGCCCGCAGTTGCTACAGCGTTGCAGACGGGACGGGAATGACAGGCGAAAAATATGGTTATATTAAAAACTCCTCAGGAGATTTCTATCATAAAAGAAGGCGGGAAAATTTTAGCTGAAATTTTAGAGCAAATTTCTCAAGAGGCAAAACCAAATGTCACTACCAAGTATTTAAATGAGCTTGCTGAAAAGCTTATTTTTAGACATGGAACCAAACCGTCTTTTCCGGATGAAGGTTTTCCAGCCGCTCTTTGTGTTTCAATAAACGAAGAAGTTGTTCATGGAATTCCTTCAGAAAGAAAATTAAGAGAGGGCGATATTGTCAGTTTGGATTTGGGAATTTGGCATAAAGAGCTTTGCACTGACGCAGCTTTAACTGTCGGCGTGGGAGAAATTTCAGATGAAGCGAAAAAAATTATTAAAATAACCAAAGAGTGTTTATCTTTGGCAATTAAGCAGGCGAAAATTAATAATCATCTGGGAGATATTGGCGCGGCAGTCCAGAATCACGCGGAGAGTTTTGGATTTTCCGTTGTCAGGGATTTGGTCGGGCACGGAGTCGGAAAAAAAGTCCACGAAGATCCGGATGTTTTGAATTACGGCAAAAAAAAATCAGGACTTAAATTAAAAAAGGGAATGGTCCTGGCAATTGAGCCGATGCTTACTGCGGGAAATTATCAAGTTGAACAAGCAAAAAACGGCTGGGCATTTGCCACAAAAGATAAAAGTTTGTCGGCTCATTTTGAAAATACGATTTCTGTTGAGGAAAACGGCGGGGAAATTTTAACCCCATTCCAATCCTAACGCAAGATTTATTATAATAGAATTATAGAGCCGTAAGGCGGCTTCGCCTTTGGTTTAATCTTAAGCGAAAGTTGTGCTTTGGGATTGGAACGGGGTGAACCTCCTTTACTCCACATTAACAAATTTGACCAATTTTGAATTATTATCAAACCGTTTAACTTTTTTTGTCGTAAAAAAAACTTTCCCTTGTTTTGTCGCAAAAAGGGTATCGTCTTTTCCTTTTTTAATATTTTTTCCGGGACGGAATTTTGTTCCCCTCTGGCGGACAATAATCGCGCCGATTTTCGCTATCTGTCCGGCAAATAATTTTATTCCCAGATATTTCGGCTTGCTGTCCCGGCCAAGGGTAGTAGATCCACCCGCTTTTTTATGAGCCATGTTTCAAATTTAAAATTTAAAAATCTCCGCCTATGGCGGATCCGCCATAGGCGGAAAAATTAAGATTTTCCGATGTTTAACTTCGGAATTTCTTCTTAGTTGCTGATTTGTGATTAGAAAAAATATTGAGGAGATAACCACAAATCAACAACCAAATTTTAAAAAGAACTATTTCTAATTTAATAATAACATTATTAGAATTTATGTCAATAGTTTCTCAAATTCGCCCCAAAATTGTAAAAATTAAGAAAATCTTTTACAAAAATGAAGATAAGATAATTTTGACGATTGGTTTTATTTTAATCGCTTTAATCAGTTTTGGATTCGGCAAAATTTCCAATTATTCTTTAAATAATCCGCCTCTGGAAATAAACGACAGCCAAGTTGATTTTGTGGAAAATTTTTTAAAAACAGAAAATAAAACAAATGGAGGAAAAGTTTTGAGCGATGTTTCTGAAACAGCGGTTTCAACAAATAAAAATTCAGATAATAAAAATGACAAAAAAGAAAAACAATTAGTCGGAAGCGTTAACGGCAAAAAATATCATTTGCCTGATTGCCATAACGCAAAAAGAATAAAACCAGAAAATCAAATC
>CBDVEN010000060.1:0-4379 GCA_965373025.1 uncultured bacterium
TAATATCAACCACGGCGAAAAATATTAAGTCCACTTTTTTCCGTTTTTTAATCTGCGGAAGTAGTTTTAAAATTTTCTGTTTTTATTCTAAAATATTTTTGGGCGAAACTGTTTCGCAAACTCCAATTCCGAAACTTGCATTTTTCTCGCAATACTTTTTATAATCCAGCAAAATCAAATCTTTTAAATTTATTCCAGTAATATCTGACTTTGCCTTAAACATTTTTTCAGCCAATTTATTAATATTCTGTTTGCAAATTTCAGATAATTTTTTGGCGATTTGAATATCTTCTTTTGTTGTTGTCGGAGAATTAAATTTTAAAGTGTCGGAAAGAATCGCGCAAAGCAAAAGAAACGCCTGTGTTTTGTTTAATTTAAAATTCTTTTCCTCAAAAAGTTTGAAAATTAAAGTTGCAGTGCATCCAACCGGCTCAACGCGAAAATAAATTGGACCGTCAGTGCTAATGCCTCCGCCTAATCTATGATGATCCAAAACTCCGACAATTTTTGCTTTATCTATTCCATCGCCAGCTTGCTCTAATTCATTATGGTCAACCAAAAATATTTGTTTATTCGCCAAACTTTTAATTAAGATTGGCGATTTTATTTGCGCTTGTTTCAAAACAAATTCTGTTTCTCTGTTTATTTTTCCAACTCTAACCGCTTTGGCTTTCTCGCCAAGTTTTTTAAAATAATCTTCCATCACTATTGCTGAAACAATAGAATCAGTGTCTGGATTTTTATGCCCGGTAATATAAAACATAAATTTTTACCCTTCTTTTTTCTTTTTTACTTTCTTCTTTTCTTTTGCTTTATCTTTTTTTACAGTTTTCTTTTCTTTTTTTTCACCTCCTTTAACTTCATTTTTAGCAGATTCTTTTTTAACTTTTTTCTCTTTCTTCCCATCCACATTTTCAACAGAAATACCAGTAGATTCTTTTTCCTCAGATTTTTCTTCCTCGCCCGCCATACTTTGCTCGCCCGAAGACGCTGCATCATTGCGAGCGGGCGAAGCAATGTGAGCGGGTTTTTCCTCAGATTTTTTTTCCTTTTCTTTCTCCGAAGACATAACATCAATTCTCCAGCCGGTTAGCTTTACCGCCAAGCGGACATTCTGCCCCTTTTTTCCGATCGCCAAAGAAAGCTGGTCTTCGGGAACCTGGACAACCGCTGTATTTTCTTTTTCGTTGATTAAAACCAAATCTGCTTTAGCCGGCATAATCGCGTTTTTGATAAATTTTACCGGATCTTTATTCCATTCAATAACATCAATTTTTTCTCCAGCCAATTCATTAATAACGGTCTGGACTCTTGTTCCTCTCTGCCCGATGCAGGAACCGATCGGATCAATTCCTTCTTCTTTGCTTGTCACGGCGACTTTTGCCCGGGAGCCCGCTTCTCTGGCAACTGATTTTATTTCAACCGAGCCGGAAAAAATTTCAGGCACTTCCAATTCAAACAGCCGCTTAATCATTTCCGGAGCCCGCCGCGATAAAATTATCACCGGACCTTTCGGCCCTTTTTCAATTCTCTGAATATAAATTTTCATTCGCTGGCCGATTCTATAATTTTCAGTCGGAATTTTTTCTTTTTCAAAAAGAAGCCCGACTGCCCGGCCAATGTCAACAAAAACCGTCTCGCCTTCCACTCTCTGGACAACGCCGCTTAAAACTTCCCCTTCCTTGTTTTGATATTCATCAAAAATAGCGTTTTTCTCCGCTTCTTTAATTCGCTGAATAATTACTTGCTTGGCGGTTTGGGCGGCAATTCTTCCGAAATCATGCTCTATTTCCAATGGAAGTTTTACTTCATCGTCAATATCAAATTTTTTCTTGATTTTTTTCGCTTCGCTAAAAGCAATATGTTTTTCCGGATTAAATTTTATTTTTCTTTCATACAGCCCTTCTGATTCTTCTTCATCATTTCGGACGGATTTTTTATCTTCTTTATTTTTATCCTTTTTATCTTCACTAATAGATTTTTTATCTTTACCATTTTCGGATTTTTTATCCTCTTCTGATTCCTTAATAATTATTTCCCCTTTTTCGGCTAATTCATCGCTCACTACAGTTTTAATTTGGAAAATTTTAATCTCGCCGGTTTCTATATCAAATTCCGCCCTGATATTTTGGCCTTTGCGGCCGTATTCTTTTTTATAAGCCGAAGCTAAAGCCATTTCAATCGTTTCTAAAACAACCTCTCGCGAGATTCCTTTTTCTTCACAAATTTGCTCAATAGCCGAACTTAATTGTTTTTGTTCCATAAAATTTTATTTAATAATATTTTTTCTATTATCAATATAGCAAAATAAACAGAAGAAGTCAAATTTTGTGTTTTTCAACAGTAAATCTGTATAAAATTATTTTATCCATTCCATAATTTATTCCCGCTTTTTGGCAGGCGATAGAAATTTGCTTTTCAACTGAATTAACTCCTTCTAAATCCGGCAAAAGCAATCCGGATCTGCCGTTATTCGTTTTAACAATTATTCCGTATTTTTTAGGATCTAATCCCGCTTGTCTGAATTTTTCTTCAGAAAATTCTGTCGGGTTTTCTGTCATCTCTATTTGCTCTGGTTCGCTTAAAATACTCACTTCGTAATCTAATTCTGGAAGTTCGTTTTGACCAATCAATGAAAAACGATAATCTTGAGTCGCCGCGGAAATCGCGTTAGAAATAATTTCCTCGCCGATATTTTTCCGCGTGGGCAAAAATGTCCCGATGCACCCGCGCAATTCATTGTCCTTTTTTATGGTCACAAAAACTCCAGCTTTGCGGTTATAAAATTCCTTTGGCAGATCTTTTGGCAATTTAATAATCGCGCCAGTTTTAATATAATTTTCAATAGATTGTTTCGCTAAATTAATATATGGATTCATAATTCCATTTTACCATTTCTTAAAATTTTAAACAAAAAAAAGAGGTAAAAGTTTCTCTTTTACCCTTTACCTTTATCTGTTTTGTCTTTTATTAGTTCTTCACAGCAAACAAAAACTTTAATAAAATTTTCATCTGCCATTTTCTTCTGCGCGCTAAAATATATCGTTAGTAAACCAATCAAGGATTCACTATCTGTATTATAAATTTCCTTGAGTCGTTCTCTGATTTCTATAAGATTAGCGGTATCATTTGCTTTATCGGCTCGAATAAATTGAACGCTTAATTCATTTAAATAGTCCGTTATTCCTTTTACAAATTCTTCTCGGCTTATATCTCCCCTGCTTCGCTTTCCAAGTAAATCCTCCAATTTAACTGTTTTTGTTTCTATTACTTCAGATGCTTCTCTCGCAGTTCCCATTTTTTTATTTTCCACCCCCATTTTTTATTCACGAAGAATTTTTCTTCGTTATCTGAACCCTAACACATTATCAATTAAATGTCAACCCAGCTCTTAATTTCGCAATACTATCTGTTACTAATTCAATTATCCGAAATTATTTTGGGTTATTTTTTTGTATTATACTGTCTTATGAAATTAAGAACGGGGTCAACCCCGATTCCAATTCTATCGCAAGATTTTTGTAATAGGATAACAGAGCCGTAAGGCGGCTTCGCCTTTGGTTTTTCTTAAGTGAAAGTTTTACTTCGGAATTGGAACGGGGTCAAGAAAAAAACATAGTTTAAACAAGACCCGCTCTCGCCCTTAAAGGCGAGAACGGGTCTTGTTATTTGTTATTTTAATATTTTCTAAATTTTCATTTTCAGTTTTTCATTTATTATTCCCATCCTTTATTTTTCAAAGCGTCTTCAGCGGCTTCGCGCTGGGCTTCTTGTTTACTCAATCCTTCGCCCTGGCCGGCAAGCTCTTTTTCTAAAAAAACTCCGACGACAAAATGCTTGTCATGATCAGGTCCCCATTCTTTTAAAACTTCATAAATCGGGGTGATGCCGGCTTTTTCCTGGGCGTCTTCCTGAAAATGGCTTTTTGGATCACGATATAATTTCTGTTCTAAAACTTTTGGCAGTTCAATTAGAATATTTTTTTTGATAAATTCAGCCGCTTTTTCATAGCCCTGGTCTAAATAAATCGCGCCGACTAATGCTTCAAAAGCGTTTTCTAAAATAAATTGCCGCGCTTTGCCTTTGTCTTTTGCTTCGCCGTGGCTTAGCATAAGATATTCTTCTATTCCCAATAAACCGGCTCTTTTGGAAAGCATATCTGAATTAACCAAAGCGGCGCGAAAACTTGTCAGCTCGCCTTCGGGTTTTGAGTATTTTTTATAAAGATAATCAGTAACAACCAATTCCAAAACCGCGTCGCCCAAAAATTCTAATCGTTCGTTATGGTCCAAATGAAATTTCGGATTTTCATTAAGATAGGAACGATGGACCATTGACTGGCAAAGCAAATCAATATTGTTAAATTTAATATCTATTTT
>CBDVEN010000061.1:0-4312 GCA_965373025.1 uncultured bacterium
AAATATAAAAAACAAACCGAGGAATATTTAAACGGATGGCAAAGGACAAAAGCCGATTTTGAAAATTATAAAAAAAGGCAGGCAAAAATTTTTGGCGAGCTTGAACAAATGGCGAACCAAAATTTAATTTTAGAAATCTTACCGACTTTAGACGCTTTTAAATCGGCCGGGCAGCATTTGCCTGAAGAATTAAAAAATTCCGAATGGGCAAAAGGAATATTACAGATAAAAAACCAGCTTGAAAGTTTGCTTAAAGAAAAAGGATTAGAAGAAATAAAATCAGTCGGTCAAATTTTTGATCCAAACTTGCACGAAGTGATCGAAAAAGTTGAAATGAAAGATAAAAAAGAAAATGAAATTATTGAAGAAATCCAAAAAGGATACTTTTTGAATAAACAAGTAATCAGAACGGCGAAAGTGAAAATCGCCAAATGTTTTTGTCCAAATAAATAGTTTATTAAGTAACTACTCGGAAAGTATTTTTTGAAAGACGCAAGTTTGCTTCCAGCGACAAACTTGCTCAACCCTCGGCAAAATTCTCCTCCTAAATTTTAGGAGAAGACCAAGTAATTTTACCTCAGGATGCTTTCAAAAAATACTTTCCGAGTTCTATTTATTAATTAAAATTGGTTAAATAATTAAAAGAAAGGAAAAAAATAATATGGAAAAGATAATTGGAATTGACTTGGGAACATCTAACTCGGCGGCGGCGGTTGTTGAAGGCGGCAAGCCGACAATTATTCCTTCAGCTGAAGGAACGACAGTCGGCGGCAAAGCGTTTCCTTCTATTGTCGCTTTTGGAGCGAAGGATGAATTATTAGTTGGAGAGCCAGCCCGGCGCCAAGCAGTGAGCAATCCGGAAAAAACAATTTCCGGAGCTAAAAGAAAAATGGGCTCAAGCCATAAATATAAAATTTCCGGAAAAGAATACACTCCAGAACAAATTTCTGCTTTTATTCTGCAGAAAATTAAAAAAGACGCAGAAGCGTATTTAGGCGAACGGATTGAAAAAGCAGTTATTACCGTGCCGGCTTATTTTGACGACGCTCAAAGGCAAGCCACAAAAGACGCCGGGGAAATTGCCGGGTTAAAAGTTCTTCGTTTAATCAATGAACCGACTGCGGCCTGCCTTGCTTATGGAGTTGATAAAGCCGGCAAAGAAGAAAAAATTCTGGTTTTTGATTTTGGCGGCGGAACTCTTGATGTAACAATTATGGAATTTGGCGAAGGTGTCTTTGAAGTTCTTTCAACCTCTGGCGATACCCAGCTCGGCGGACGGGATATGGATGAAATACTTTTGAATCATATTGTTGGACAGTTTAAAAGCGATACTGGAATTGATTTAACCCAAGATAAAATGGCGATGGAACGGCTTAATGAAGCAGCGGAAAAAGCGAAGATTGAACTTTCTTCAACTCTTGAAACAGATATTAACCTTCCGTTTATTACTGCTGACTCTTCGGGCCCGAAACACTTAACAATGAAAATCACTCGGGCAAAACTTGAAGAATTAGTAAAAGACATTATTGAAAAATGTCGCGAACCCCTTGAGAAATCTTTAAACGACACAAAATTGACTCCGCAAGATATTACTAAAATTATTTTAGTCGGCGGTCCGACCAGAATGCCAATTGTCCAAAAATTTGTTGAAGATTATATCGGCAAAAAAATAGAAAGAGGAATTGATCCGATGGAATGCGTGGCAATGGGAGCGGCTGTTCAGGCCGGCGTTTTGACCGGTGAAGTAAAAGATGTTTTGCTTTTAGATGTTACTCCTTTGACTTTGGGAATTGAAACTTTAGGCGGAGTGCGGACTTCTTTGATTGAACGGAATACAACTGTGCCGGCTTCTAAAACGCAAGTTTTTTCCACGGCCGCTGACAGCCAAATATCAGTAGAGATTCATGTTTTGCAGGGCGAACGGGAAATGGCTGGCGACAATAAAACATTAGGAAGGTTTCTTTTGGACGGAATCCCTCCGGCGCCGCGCGGAATGCCGCAAATTGAAGTTATTTTTGACATTAACGCTGACGGAATTTTGACTGTTACGGCAAAAGATAAAGCAACCGGAAAAAGCCAGCACATTACTATTAAAGATTCTTCTCGATTAAACAAAGACGAAATAGAAAAAATGAAAAAAGAAGCTGAAGCGCACTCGGCTGATGACCGAAAGAAAAAAGATTTAATTGACGCAAGAAATGTGGCTGACACTTTAATTTATTCTACGGAAAAAACTTTGCGCGATGCCAAAGATAAAGTCAAGGAAGAAAATAAAAAAGAAGTGGAAGAAAAAATCGCTGATTTAAAAAAAGTAAAAGACAGCGATGATATTGAAGCGATTAAAAAATCTTCTGACGAATTAAGCCAGGCAATCCAAAAAATCGGCGCTGAACTTTATCAGCAAGCCGGCCCAGCCACCGGTGCTGGAGCTGAAAATCAAAAAAAGCCAGAAGATAAAAAAGACAATAAAGGTCCGATTGAGGGAGAATATGAAGAGCCGAAAAAACCTGAAGATAATAAATAAATATTCATTGGAAAGCGACAATATATGGTCGCTTTCTAAAATAAATCAATAAAGCAAAATCCCGCTTGTTTGACGGGATTTTGCTTTTTCGCTTTTTGTTTTTGTTTTTCGCTTTTTGTTTTAAACTAAATTCAAATTAAAAAATATTTACCAAAAATCATCCGGCGGAAGCTGATTGGTATAAACTTTTATAGAAATATTAGTTTTAATAATTCCCAAATACTGTTCTAATATTTCCTTGTTTTCAAGCTGGACTTGCTCTGTTATCGCTTCAATATTAATTGAATCAACATCAACATAATATTCCATATTTTCCAATAAAACTAAAAAATCCATCAATGAATTAAATTTTCCTTCCAAATTTAAATTGAACGGAACATTATAAAATTCATTTTTTGAAACTGGCTGTTGGGTGGAAATATTGAGCGTGTTTTCTTTTTGCGGCGCGACAACATTAATTTCCATTTGGTTTTCCGTAACATCAGCAATTTTTTCTAAAGCAATAATAAAATTAACAATATTCTGTGGTTCAATAAGAACTTGGGACAAGACAATATTTTCTTTTTCAATATTTTCAGAATCGTTTTCTAAACTTTCTAAATATTTTTTCTGCTGGTCAAATTCGCTCAAAATAAATTGAGTTTCCTGAATCCTTTGGCTTGTCTGGTCGATTTTAGAAAAAATAGGTCTAATGACGAAAAAAATCAAAACAGCAATCGCAATAATCAGGATTAATATTTTAAGATATATTTTTTTTCTAAAATCAACAGCCATAAATTTTTATAAAATTATATTAAAAAAATATTTACTCTCTTATTAATATTTTACTCTAATTTGACTAAATCAGCAAATGATGATAAAATATAAAAAGTGGGAAATAGAAAATTTATACCTTAATTTTTCATTTTTCACTTTAAACTTTAAATTTGTTAATATGCCAATTATTAAATCAGCTAAAAAAGCGTTAAGACAGAATAAAAAAAGAAAAACTAAAAATTTAAGAGTCAAAAATAAGATGAAAGGACAAATTAAAAAAATAAAGTCCTTTGTTGGAAATGGCAAGAAAAAAGATGCTCAAGAAAATTTAGATCGCGGATACAAAGCGATTGATAAAGCGGCCAAAAAGGGAATAATTAAAAAAAATACTGCCGCGAGAAAAAAGTCAAAATTAGCTAAAGCGATTAATCGGTTAAATTCTAAATAAAAAAATCAGTTTGTCATTTGAACGACTAATAAATCCAAAGCCGCAGCCGGTTCTATTTTTCCAGTTTTTATTGATAAATCAAAATTAAGCAATTTTTGATAATCTTCCTTAAGTTCTGTTAAGGAAAATTTTTTTGTCTGGGCAATTGTTTTCTGCGCAACATAAGGATGAAGTCCGGTTTCTTTTGATATGCTTTGCGGAGACCCGGTCTCCACAGATTTTACTTTTATTAAATTCCTAAATTGGTAGACAATCATTGTAAAAAGATAAATCGCATTTTCTCCTTTTTCCAATTGTTCATGTAAAAATTTTAAAGCGTTTTTTTGATTTTTATTTCCTAAAGCGTCAACAATATCAAAAACATTGCTTGTTATTGACGAAGCGACTAAAGCGTCAATATCATCGGATTCTATTTTGCCAAGCTTATAAAAAGCAAGCTTATTAATTTCATTTTTCATCTGCCAAAGATCGCTGCCGACAAAAGCAGCTATTTTTTTTTGCGCTTCAGGAGAAATTAAACAAGATTCGGTCTTGGTAGTTTTGCCAAGACCCGGTTTTGGTAACTTCGATATCTTTTCAAAATT
>CBDVEN010000062.1:0-4271 GCA_965373025.1 uncultured bacterium
AAGATATCAAAGAGGAAAAAATAGAATTTTTAAAAAAAAGAATCACCAAAACGCAGATTCAGAAATTTTTTGAAAAAGAGATTAAAAAGTTAGAAAATTAATAATTTTTATCTATGCCAAAAACCAACCAAAAAGAAATTAAAAAAATCACTCGCTTAATTTTTTAATATAAAATATTTATGATTACTAAAGACAAAAAAACAAAATTAATCCAAAAATCCGCGATTCATCCTAATGATTCCGGCTCGCCGGAAGTTCAAGTTACTATTTTTACCGAGAGAATCAGCGAGCTGACAAAACATTTGAAGACGCACAAAAAAGACAATCATTCAAGGCGAGGGCTTTTGAAATTGGTTGCCAAGAGAAAAAAACTTTTGGATTATCTTAAAGAAGAAGACAAAAAGAGATTTAATAAAATTGTTAAAAATTTAAAATTGAAAGGATAATATGGATAAAAGCATAAAGCATAAAGACCAGCGCGTCGGAGTCCTTGTTGACGCGCAAAATATGTACCATTCGGCGAGAAACGCTTTCGGAGCTAAAGTTAATTTTAAGGAAATTTTAAAAGCGGCTGTTGCCGGACGGCAGCTGATTCGGGCGATTTCTTATGTTATTAAAACCGAATCGGGAGAAGAAAAAACTTTTTTTGAAGCGCTAAGCAAACAGGGTTTTGAAATTAAGGAAAAAGATCTCCAAATTTTTATGGATGGAATGAAAAAAGCGGATTGGGATGTCGGCTTGGCTGTTGACGCCATTAAATTAGCCGACAAATTAGACGTGATTGTTATCGTGAGCGGCGACGGGGATTTTGAGCCGCTGGTTGAATATTTAAAAACCAACAAGGGATGCCTGGTTGAAGTGATCGCTTTTTCAGAAAGCGTTTCTAAAAAACTCACCGAAGCCGCAGATGATTTTACTGATTTAAGTAAAAATAAAAGCAGGTATTTGATAAAATAAATAAATCATAAATAAAATTAATTAATCCGTTGTTTGGTCCACAAACAAATAGACGATTTGTCAAAAAATCTGTCTGTAGTTTGCGGATCAGAGACGGAAAAAGAAAGGAACAAAATGGAATCAAAAAAATTTGAAACACAGTTTAACGGGAGGAAATTAACTGTTGAAATCGGAAAATTAGCTAATCAAGCAAGCGGATCGGTAACTGTCCAATACGGCGATACAGTTGTTTTGGCAACCGCGGTAATGTCGGACAAGCCAAGGGAAAATGTCGGATTTTTCCCTTTGTATGTTGATTATGAAGAACGGCTTTACGCCGCCGGAAAAATTAAAGGCAGCCGTTTTATCAAACGCGAAGGCCGTCCGACCGACGAAGCGATTCTTACTTCCCGTTTGATTGACCGAACTATTCGTCCGCTTTTTAACCAAGCGGCGAGAAATGAAATCCAAATAATCATCACCGTTCTTTCCGTTGACGGAGAAAACGATCCGGATATTCCGGCGGTTATCGCAACTTCTCTGGCTATTTCTATTTCTGATATTCCTTGGAACGGTCCGATCGGCGCGGTCAGAATCGGAAAAATTGAAGAGGAAATGATTCTTGATCCGACTTATGAAGAACGTAAAAAAAGCAAATTTGATTTAGTCGTTGCCGGGGCTGAAGGAAAAATTAATATGCTTGAATCTTCCGCTAAGGAAGCGTCTGAAGAAGAAATAATCAAAGCGGCCGAGAAAGCGCAGGAGATAATAAAAAAGATTATTGAATTTGAAAAAGAAATAATTGCGGCTGTCGGAAAAGAAAAAATAGAAGTTCCTGTTCCTGAACCGTCCGAAGAAATGATTCAGAAAATCAAAAGTTTTCTATCTTCAAATTTAGAAGAAGCGCTTTTTTCTGACAAAGTTTTAAATGTAAAAGACGGAATGAAATCTTTGGAAGAAAAGATGAGCAGTTTTTTGGATGAAACATATTCTGAAGAAAAAGAAAAAGAAGAAGCCAAATCAGCGGCGATGAAAATTTTAGAAGAAGAAACAGATAAAATTATTCATAAGAATATTCTTGAAAAAGACGCGCGTACGGATGGTCGGGCGTTGGATGAAGTCCGTCCCCTTAATTGCGATGCCGGAATTTTGCCGAGAACACACGGGTCAGGACTTTTCCAGAGAGGAGAAACTCAAGTTTTGACTGTGGTAACATTGGGCGCGCCAAGCGACGAATTATTTTTGGACACGATGGAAGAATCTTGCACAAAAAGATTTATGCATCATTATTCTTTTCCTCCTTATAGTGTTGGCGAAATCGCTCCGATGCGCGGTCCGGGCAGAAGGGAAATCGGGCACGGCGCTTTGGCGGAAAGAGCTCTTGAAGCGATTGTTCCGAATCCGGAAAATTTTCCTTACACTCTCCGCTTGGTTTCCGAAGTTCTTTCCTCGAACGGATCTTCGTCAATGGCAAGCGTTTGCGCCAGCAGTTTGGCTCTAATGGACGCGGGAATACCGATTGTTCGTCCAGTCGCCGGAATCGCTATGGGATTGATGGCGGATAAAAGCGGCGATTATAAAATTTTGACTGATATCCAGGGACCGGAAGACCATTATGGAGATATGGATTTAAAAGTCGCCGGGACTGTTCAGGGTATCACGGCAATGCAAATGGATGTGAAAATTGAAGGAATAAATTTAGAAATTTTGAAAGAAGCGATTGCGCGCGCAAAAACGGCCAGGGAATTTATTCTTGCTGAAATAAATAAAACGTTAAACGCTCCGCGGGGAGAAATGTCAAAATACGCGCCGAGAATTGTTACTTTGAAAATCAACCCGGATAAAATTCGAGATGTTATTGGTCCGGGAGGAAAAACAATCAATGAAATTATTGCCGAGACCGGAGTGACAATTGATATAGAAGACGACGGCCAGGTTTTGATTACTTCAAATGATTCTGAAGCGGCGCAAAAAGCGATTAAACGGGTTCAGGATTTGACTAAAGAGTTTGAAGTCGGCCAGAGCTTTAAGGGAAAAGTCAAGAAAATAGTTGACTTCGGAGCTTTTCTTGAAATTTGGCCGGGACAAGAAGCGCTTTTGCATATTTCCGAAATGGCTCCTCATAGAGTTGAAAAAGTAAGGGATATTATGAAAGAAGACGATATAGTTTCTGTTAAAATTAAAGGGATTGACGATCAGGGAAGAATCAGCTTAACGGCGAATTTGTGAAAATAAAAATAAATAGATATTAAAAAATAATTTATGGATATTCAAAATCTTATTGCCAGCGTTAATTGGACAACGCCGACTTGGGACCTTTTTATTCTGATTTTTTTCCTTGCCGCTATTTTTCTCTACGGATTCAGCTTGGGACGGGACCGGATTATCATTATTCTGATGAGCATTTATATTTCTCTGACTTTAATTCACGCTTTCCCCTTTTCCGAAAATAATCTGGCTGAAATAAAATTCGGCGAATCGTATGTTATTCAAATAGGAATTTTTCTGGCAGTGGTTTTGATTGTTTTCTTTTTGATTTTGCGTTCGGCGCTTTATTCAATTTTCGGCGGCGGCTCTCAAGGAAGCTGGTGGCAGGTTTTGCTTTTTAGTTTTTTGCAAGTCGGACTTTTCTTGAGCGTAGTCTTATCGTTTTTGCCGGAAGAAATTATTTCTGAACTGGCTCCTTTGACAAAACAAATTTTCATCGGAAAAAATGTCCAGTTTGGCTGGCTGCTCGCGCCGATTTTGGCGATGGTTTTGGTCGGAAGAAAAGGGAAAATAAAAAACGAAGAGCAATTTTAAAACTTGACAAAAAATTGTTTATCTGCTATTTTAAAAATAGAAAATTGGGGATAGCTTTTAATTCAGAATTAAATAATTGTGGATTATAAACTGTTCAAAGGAACAGTGGAGGTGAAAC
The DNA here is from genome assembly GCA_965373025.1 of uncultured bacterium. GTDB lineage: Bacteria > Patescibacteriota > Minisyncoccia > JAHIHE01 > DAOWLE01 > DAOWLE01. Next base: position 3,857 of record CBDVEN010000062.1, read on the forward strand.
CCAAAAAAATGAAAAAAGGATTGACTATGCTTGTAGCAGCGATGGTTATCACTGGGTTGATATGTGTAATCGGTAGCGGCGGCAGCGCATCCTGACGCTGTGGCGACGACAAGCGATTATATTGCAATGGACATGGCAGTGGTGATAGCGTTAATAGGAACTGCTGGCGCTATGCTTGTAGTTCTAAGTCGGAAACAGATGAAGAGCGTTTTCGCAAAAGGGCTAGATCCGCCAATAGCACATTTAACTTCAGCAGCGATTTCAAGTAAAATGCAGAAGATAGGCGGCAATAAGATGCTTTGCTAATTTCGACAATGGTAATATATGAATACGATTTGTTGCTTAAGTGGAAAAGATAACTATCGCTGAAGTAAAAAGAAAAACTTCTGGAAAAATTTCAGAAAAAAAATGTAAA
>CBDVEN010000063.1:0-4132 GCA_965373025.1 uncultured bacterium
AAATTTAATTTTTTGAAGTTTATTTAATTCTTTCTGGACTATTGAACGATTTGTTTTAATTTTTTTTGCCAATTCAGAAACTTGAAATTTTTCTTCAGAATTGTTAATTAAAAATTTCATTACTTTTACCTGATTTTTTGAATTAAATAATTTTTCTAAAATTTGAGAATTCATATTGTTAAAATAATTTATAAATTATAAATCAATCCCTATTTTTATTATAACAAACCTTGAATTTATATTCAAGAGATAAAATTCATTTTATCATCTTCAAAAATTCGCCTTCGTCTAAAATTTTAATTCCTAATTTTTTCGCTTTTTTAAATTTTGATCCCGGATTTTCGCCAGCAACGAGATAATCGGTATTTTTACTGGCTGAATTAGAAACATTGCCGCCCAAATTCCTTATTTTTTCTTTTGCCTGCTCGCGGCTTAAAGTTTCCATACTTCCAGTCAAAACAAAGGTCTTTCCAGATATACGGAAGTTAATCTTCTGTAAACTCTGCGGAAGATTAACTTCCACTCCGGCTCTGCCTAATTTTTTTAAAAGTTTTAATTTTTTTTCATTATGAAAAAAATCATAAATGCTTTTTCCGACTATTGGCCCGATATCCTGAACATTCTCTAATTCTTCAAGAGAAACATTTTGAAAATATTTTATTAAATCTTCAATATTTGCTAATTGCCCGCCTGCATTGGCTACGCCAAAGGCATTGCGGGCAGGCCGATTGCTAATTGCCGAGTGCCGTGTAACCAAGCGCGCTGTTTCTTCGCCAACATGGCGAATTCCCAAAGCATAAATAAAACGCGCTAATGGAATTTTTTTTGATTCTTCAATTGATTGAATTAAATTTTTCGCTGATTTTTCAGCAAATCTTTCCAACAGCTCTAAATCGCCTTTTTTTAAATAAAAAATATCAGCCATTGAGGAAATTAATCCTTCGTTCATTAAATGCTCTATAATTTTTTCGCCGAGCCCTTCAATATTAAACGCTTTTCGGCTTACAAAATGTATTAATTCTTCTTTTTCTTTGGCAAAACAATTTTCATTTGAACAATAAACAGCTACTTCTCCGGAAATTCGTTTGGTTTTTGCTCCACAGATAGGGCAATTTTTTGGCATCTGAAATTTTTTCTCCTTGCCGGTTCTCAATCCGGGAAGAACTTTAACAATGTCTGGAATAACATCTCCAGCACGCCGAACAATTACCGTGTCGCCGATGCGAACATCCAATTTTTTAATTTCATCCTCATTGTGAAGAGTCGCCCGGGTAATTGTTATTCCTTCTATGTTAACCGGTTTCAAATAAGCAACCGGGGTTAAAGCGCCGGTCCGTCCGACCTGAACACAGATATTTTCCACTTGAGTAGTTGCTTCTTCAGCTGGAAATTTCAACGCTATTGAGCCGCGTGGCGCCTTGCCGACCGTACCTAATTTTTTATGAAGAGAATTATTATTTACGCTAATAACAATTCCATCAATTTGATAAGGCAGTTTTTTCCTTTTTTTCTGAATAAATTCAAAAAAATCAATTATCTCTTTAATATTCCCACAAACTCTGCCTTGATCGGCTTTAAATCCCAAAGCCGGCAAGATTTTATGCTCCTCGCTGTGATTTTCCTGTCTAATATCAGTAATTAAATCATAAGCTAAAAATTCCAAATCTCTTGAATCAGTTATTTTTGAATCAAGCTGTCGGATGCTGCCAGCCGCTATATTGCGCGGATTGGCGTAAACCGCCTCGCCTTTTTTTAATCGCTTTTGATTTATCTTTTCAAAAACTTTTTTAGCCATATAAACCTCGCCTCTGATTTCCAAGGTTCCTTTTCTGATAATTTTTTCTAAATTTTTCTGGATTTTTAAACGAGACCCGTTCTCGCCTAAAAGGCGAGAGCGGGTCTCGTTTATATTTACCGGCAACATTTTAAAAAACGATGAATGAAAAAAAAGTTTAAGAGGAATTGATTCAATTGTTTTTAAATTCTGGGTAACATCTTCGCCAATTTTTCCGTCTCCGCGAGTTGAGCCACAAAAAAAAATACCGTTCTTATAAATTAAAGAAACGGCAAATCCGTCTATTTTCAATTCGGCAAAATATTCCATTTTTTCTCTCTGCCCGCCTAAATTCTGTTCCGCAAAACTTTGGCGGGTAAAAGCTAATTTTCGAATCCGTTCCTTCCAGTTCTCTAATTCCTCTTGATTAAAAACATCATTCAAAGAAAGCATTGGAAATTTATGCCGGACTTTTTTGAATTTTTCCAACGGCTTTCCGCCAACTCTCTGGCTTGGAGAATCAGAAGTAAGAAATTCCGGATATTTTTGTTCAAGAAGAAAAAGCTCATGCTTTAAAGAATCTAACGCCGCGTCGGAAATTTCCTGCTTGTCAAGAACATGATATAAATAACGGTGATGATTAATTTCTTTTTTTAATTTTTCAATTCTTTCTTTAATTTTAAATTTATTCATACTTTACAAAAAAGAATAATCTATTTATATTATTTTAATAGCTCACTTCCACTCCGCGCTTTACTCCGTTATAAGTTCCCACTGATTTAATTTTAATCGGCGGACCTATTTCCGTAACTTCAACATGAAAATCAGAACCAGCGCCATCAAGAGTTTCATCTTTTTCATAATCTTCTAAGTCTTCTCCTGCTATACGGTCCATATAAAGAACTTTTTCAATTCCCGTTTCAGCCGCGTAGAAAGCCGGAACAGAATAGCCAATATTGCTGGAAATTTTTATTTCCTTCAGCATTAAATTAGCAATTCCCAACCCTGTTGATAAAACCATTGCTAAAAATAAAACAGTGAAAATTAATGAAACGCCGGATTCATTTTTTTGCATCTTTTGGATTTTTGTTTTTTTAAACATACTAAAATGATTTAAGAATTCTATAAAATAAATTTCTGCCAAAAGTAAATTATTCATAAATCGTAAATCGTTTCTATTCAAGCTCTTTTATCTTCGCATTCACATCTTCATTCCCCGGATTTAATTGAAGAACTCGCTCAAACATTTTTAAGGCCTGATTATTCCAGCCCTGTTTTTGGTAAACCACTCCCAAAGAATAAAGAGAGTTTGAATGATTGGGAAAAATATCCAAAACTTTTCTAAAATATTTAATCGCTTCATCTATGTTATCTTGATTATAATTAAATCTGCCTAATTGATAAAGAATTTCTAAATTGGCCAAGCTTTCCGGCTGAGCGACTTTTTCTAATTCTTTAATAGCTAAATTATTTTTTTCTTGTTTTTCATAAATTAAAGCTAAATGCAAATAAGCATCCAGATAATCTTTCTTAAAGAAAATCGCTCTTTGAAAATATTCAATCGCTTTTTCATTATCCTCCAACACCGCACAGGCCTTTCCTGTTTCAGTAGCTAAAACTGGATTGAGCGGCTCCAAAGCCAAAGCTTCTTCAAAACTTCTTAAAGCCCATTCGTCGGCTCCTTTAGCAACTCCAACAATATCCCGATAAATCATCGCTAATGTTTCTTTAGTAACAACGCTTTTTGGAGAAAGCTCAACCGCTTTTTTCGCTTCGTCAATCGCTTGAGAAACTTCTTGTTTAATTACTTCGTCATTCTGTTCAGAACGCTCTTTCTTTGCCTCGGAGGTAGCTTTTTGCAAATGAGCTTTAGCCAAAACAACTCTATAAGTAAATCTATACGGATTAAGATCAACAGCTTTTTGATAATTTTCAATCGCTTGTTCAAAATCCTGATTGACAATTCCCTTTTTATAAAAAGTGTCAGCATAATAAAATTTTCCCATTACAAAAAATGAAACAACAAGAATAAGTATCGCTGCCAAAGATAATCCTTTAAAAACATTTGCTCTTTCTGAAGTTTCTTCCAATGAAAAACTGCTTATCCTTAATTTTCTTGAACCGACAAAAAGGCGCATCCCCAAAGCGATAAAAAGCCAGAGTGAAAACCACAAAATTGCGTTTTGATGATAAAAAATTGTTCCGATAAAAATAGTGAAAGCCGAAGCAACAAGAGCAATTGAAATATCGCTTTGATTTGCCCAATTATTTTTTTCGTCTTGATTTTCCAAATCTTCCTGATTTAGAATATTTTTTCTATCTCCCAAATTTTTTACCAATAATCCGAAAAATACCCAA
>CBDVEN010000064.1:0-4097 GCA_965373025.1 uncultured bacterium
TTTTATATCGTGTCTCAAAAAAATCTTATAAAATTACAATGCAGCCAATGTAAAAGAATAAATTACTATTCTCGTCGGAATCAAAAAAGCGACAAGGAAAAGTTAGAATTGAAAAAATTTTGCAAATGGTGCAAAAAACATACGGTTCATAAAGAAATGAAAAAGTAATTTTTTGGGAGTGTGGTCTAGTGGTAGAATTTCGGTCTCCAAAACCGAAGACGAAGGTTCGATTCCTTCCACTCCTGCCATTCTTCCAAATTTTAAAAAATCATTTTAAACTTTTTATCATATAAGTACCTTTTAATCTATAACCGAATTTTCGCCAATAATCGCGAACGCCAACGCCGGAAATAACGGCGATTTTTTTTATTCCGTATTTTTTAAATTCATTACGGACAATTTTTTCCGCTTCTTGAACTAATTTCTTTCCCAAACCTTGATGTTGAGGCGCGACTTTTATTTTGCTTCCTATCGGCACAGAAACACCATAAGTATGAATTTCACGGATAATTGCCGCGTTTTGTAATACTTTTAGAAAATGTTTTTGCTTTTGATTATTGTCATTCTGGAGCGAAGCCCAGCCCTTTTTGCAAAAAGGGATAGGTGAAGGAATTCTTAATCTTAAAAAAGCGTAAATTTTTTCCCGTTTTAAATCTTCCCAGCTTAAAAATATCTCTTTTCCTCCAGACGCTTTATAATCCTGACGGAAGAGCTTGATTTTTTTATCTGAATCATAAAAACTTTTTATTTCCCGACAGCGAATGCATTTGCATTTCCATCCGCGTTCTTTCATTTCTTTGGCAACTATTTCGCGAAGATTGGAAATTTTACTTCCGGCAACAATGCTTGGTGCCGGAATATCGCGGATAACACGGACAATACGAACATAATAGGGGATACTTTTTTTTATTTCCGCCAAAAGATTGATTAAAGTTTTGTCTGAATACGGCTTATATTTTCCCTTTTTATACCATTGATAAATTTTCGCTCCTTTGGTTACCATACAAGGATAAATTTTAAGCATATCCGGCTGAAAATTTTCGTCTTTGAAAATTCTTTTGAACATTTCTTTGTCAATTTTTAAATTTGAGCCGGGTAAATTAGGCATTAAATGATAATTAATTTTAAACCCGGCGTCTTTTAAAAGTTTGGTCGCTTGAATTGTTTCAAAAACACCGTGCCCTCGATTATTTAAATTTAAGATTCTATCGCTTAATGACTGGACTCCGATTTCAATTTTGGTCACTCCTAAATCGCGCATTTTTTTAATTTCCTTTTCATCAATATGATCAGGCCGTGTTTCAACTGAAAGCCCGATAATTCGATGCTTTGCTTTTTCATTTATTTTTTGCGCTTGTTTTAAAGTTTTTGATTTTTTATTATTACAAGTTTCAAAACATTTCTTGATAAAACTTTTTTGATATTTAGAAGGCAAAGAAGAAAAAGTTCCGCCGATAATAATTAATTCTATTTTATCGGTTGGGTGTCCCATTTTTTCAAGAGCTGTTAAGCGGTTTTTAATTTGTTTGATCGGATCAAAATTACAAATAATCGCCCGCATTACTGCCGGTTCGTTGGAAAGATAACTTTTTGGAATATTTTTTTCAGTCGGGCAATAAGCGCAATCGTGCGGACAGGGATATGGTTTGGTCAAAATGGCGACAATAGTTACTCCGGAAAGCGAGCGCATTTTTTTAGTCATTAAAATTTCCTCCAATTTTTTATTTGGAGGAAATTTTCTTTTTTTAATCAGTTCGCGATAAATTTCGAGAAGGTCAATCTTTGAAGGGAACCGCATTTTAAATTTCTCGGAATTTTTCCTGACAATCGCATCCATTTCCTTGCTATTTTTCACTTTACTTTTTATCGTTTCCTGAATAATATTTTTTTGGAATTGATTTTTATTCATTGAGATTAAAAAAGGGTTTTTAACCCTTTTTTTGTATTTAAAATTTTATATTATATTATAAAAATTAAAAATAATCTTTTAATTTACCAGCTTCTTTGTGTTTTTTGATTCGCTCCAAAACTTTTGCTTCAATTTGTCGGATCCTTTCTCTTGTCACTCCGAATTCTTTGCCAATTTCTTCAAGAGTATGAGTGATTCCATCTTCCAGACCGAAACGCATTTTAATAATTTTTTGTTCGCGTGGAGATAATTCAACAATAATTTCTTTAACATAATCTTTTAAAAGTTCACGGCCAGCCGCCTGTGAAGGAAGAATTGCTTCAGTGTCTTCAATAAAATCTCCCAAAGAACTTTCGTCGTCATCTTCTCCGACTGATGTTTCTAAAGAAATTGTTTCTTGAGAAATTTTCATAACCTGACTGACTTTTTCTATTGGCAAATCCATTTCAACGGCAATTTCTTCAAGTAGAGGCTCACGCCCTAAATCTTGGACAAGCCGGCGGGTTATCTGATTGTATTTATTAATTGTTTCAACCATATGAACTGGAATACGGATAGTCCGCGATTGGTCGGCTAAAGCGCGGGTAATTGCTTGCCTGATCCACCAAGTGGCATAAGTAGAAAATTTATATCCTTTACGCCATTCATATTTTTCTACAGCTCTAAAAAGTCCGATATTTCCTTCCTGTATTAAATCTAAAAGCCCTAAGTTTGGGCTTCGCCCGATATATTTTTTAGCGATGCTTACAACTAATCTTAAATTTGATTCAACTAATTTTTTTCTAGCGCCAACATCGCCTTTTTCTATTTTCTTTGCTATATCAATTTCCTCTGGACCTTTAAGCAATGGAACTTTTCCAATTTCTTTTAAATACATCTGCACCGAATCAGTGGAAATCATTTTAATATCATCAGTTTCTTCAATATCCAAAGCTTTTTTTATTTCTCGTTTTTTCTCTACTTTCGTTTTTTTTCTCTGCGGAGCGGCAACAATTTCCGGCGCGCTTTCTATTTTAATATTTTCTCTATCTAAACAATCATATAAATGTTCAAGTCCGGATAGATCATCTTCCGCGCGAGGAACTATTTGAATTATTTCCGCTTCAGTGACAAATCCGCGCTGTCTGCCGCGCGAAATAAGTTCATTAATTTGTTCTTGGCTAATTGTACTTTTTTTAATTCGTTTTTTGATTTTTTTCTTAACTTTTTTTACCGACAGTTTTCTTTTTACCGGCTTTTTCAATATTTTTTTCTTAGGTTGTTTTAAATAGCTGATTTTTTTTCTGGCTTTCTGCAGCTTGATTTTTCTCTTAATTTGTTTTTTCTTTTTAGCTTTAACCTTTTTCTTATTAATGTTCTTTCGCGCAGTTGTTTTTTTCTTGATTGTTTTTTTCTTTGCTTTTCTTACTTTCTTTACCATTTTAATTTTCTTTACTTTCTTTGCCAGCTTTTTTTTGAGATTTTTCTTTTTTGTCGCAGCTTCCGTTTTTTTAAAAAGTTTGGAAAATTTTCCCGATTTTACTTTAGAACGAGCAATTTTTTTCTTCTTTTTTATCATAGTTTTAATAATTTAATCTTTCGCTAAAGTTTCAAATTACAAGTAGCTTTAACAAAAGAAAATAATTTATACTCCGAAGCTTTAGCGAAGGAGTATTTTTAATTTAACATATTTAATAAGTTTTAGCAAAAAATATTTGTTTAACGTGCTCTTTAATTTCTTTTTCAAACCTTTCTTTTGAAAATTTTTCAGCTTGTTTTTTAATTTCATTGGAATTATATTTTTTTTCATTTTTCATTAATCGACGAATGCCATCAGCTAAAAGTTCCGGAGCAGGTTCGTTAAAAAATTCGCCGGTTATTGATTCAACCATTGTTTCAATCAGTCCGCCTTTTCTATAAGCTAAAATTGGCTTGCCATAAGACATTGCTTCGCAGGCGGTAATCCCGAAATCATCCTCGCCGGGAAAAATAAATGCCCGGCAATTTTGATAATACTGCCTAATTTTTTTCTCTGGTTGAAAACCGAGAAATTTTATATTTTTCCGCGCCATTTTTTGCAAATCTTTTTTCTGTTTTCCCCACAGCCATCATCGGTGCAATGATGTTTCTTGTGGGGATTGAACTTACCATGTTCGCCAAAGATATTCGTCTTAGCAGTGATCTGATTCCCATGGCTGCAACCCTCATT
>CBDVEN010000065.1:0-3970 GCA_965373025.1 uncultured bacterium
ACTTTGCGATCTTCCTTCCCCTATGAGAATGATACAATCTGCGGCGTCAAGATCCTCGTAAAATGGCTTAAACTCACTAGGCTTAATATTACGAATATTTCCCATTACGCCATGAATATATCCAGGAATCGGAATTTTCTTTTTTGTCATTTTTTTCCTTTTTTTATTCGATTGGAATGTACAATTTTACCTCCTACTTAAAACTTATACCTTTTTAAAAAATCTGTCAAATTTTAGAGGAATTTATATTTGTGGACAACTCTTTAAAAAATGCTTGACAAAATAATCGTGAATATAGTAAGGTTATAATATATTTAAATTAAGTTTTTTGTTAAACCACCCCGAACAATTTACTTTGTAAATTAACGGGGTAAATAGATTTAGATAAAAATTGCGAAGGGAGGTGATAATTATGTTAAGATTACAAGATGAAGATCAAACGAGTGATGACACTCAACCATCCAGCGATGACGCTCAACAAGCGCCGCAAGCAGACGAAGAAACTGCTGAAGGCGAAGGAGCTGTTAAAGAAGGAACTGCTGAAGAAAAAACAGAAGAAGAAAATGTAGAAGGAGGAGCAGAAGAAACGAGCGTATAATTTTGATTTTTAACTCTGCTCCTCTTTCTAAATAAAGCGCAGGAGCAGGGAATAAGAATTAAACAAAATAAAAATCAGGGCTAAACCTTGATTTTTATTTTGTTAAAAGATACAATAAAGGCAGAAGTTAAAATTTTAGATTATTATGATAATTTTAGGCATTGAAACATCTTGCGACGAAACAGCGGTGGCGATTTTAAAAATTTCCCGTGGAAATTTGAAAATTTTAGCCAATTTCGTTTCATCTCAAATAAAAATACATAAACATTTTGGAGGAGTCGTTCCTAAAATCGCTGGACGGGAACATCTTAAAAAAATTATTCCTCTTTTAAATAAAGCTTTTCAAAAAAGTAAAATCAAGCCGAAAGATATTGATCTTATTGCGGTAACCCGCGGACCAGGATTAGCTCCTTCACTTTTTATCGGAATGAGCGCGGCTAAAGCGCTATCGTACGCATGGCAAAAACCGATTGTCGGAATAAATCATATTGAAGCGCATCTCTTTGCCAATTTGCTTCCGCAAATTGGCAAAAGTTACAAGTTACAAGTTACAAGTTACAAGAGGATGTTTCCAGCGATTGGTTTAATTGTTTCTGGCGGTCATACACAATTAATTTTAATAAAAGATTTTTTAGAATATAAATTATTAGGCGAGACATTAGACGACGCGGCTGGCGAATGTTTTGACAAAACAGCAAGAATTTTAGGATTAAGTTATCCGGGAGGACCGGCCATTGCCGAGCAAGCAGCGAAGCTGAAAGCCGAGAGCCGGAAGCTGGAAACCGGTTTACCAAGTCCGATGATTAACAGCAAAGATTTTGATTTTAGTTTTTCTGGATTGAAAACAGCTGTTTTATATGATTTTAAAAAGCGTTCATCTAAGGAAAGAAAATCAAAAAAATATATTCAGGAAATGTCTTGGAAAATTCAACAAGCGATTATTGATGTCTTAATTTCTAAAACAATCAAAGCGGCGGAAAAATATCAAGCGAAAACAATTCTGCTCGGCGGAGGCGTGATTGCTAATAAAGAATTGCGAAAACAATTCCGCGCAAAAATCAGAAAAAAAGTTCCAAGTTCCAAGTTCCAAGTTCCAAGTTCCAAGTTTTGCGGAGACAACGCGGCAATGATCGCGCTTCTGGGATTTTATTATTTTAAAACGGAAAAAATTGACAGTTGGAAAAACTTAAAAATCAAACCTGATTTAAGATTAAAATGAGAATGTTTTAAAAAATTGATCCCACCCTAATTTCAAAGCACAATTTTCATTTAAGATAACCCAAAGGCGAAGCCGCCTTGCGGCTCTGCCATTCTATCACAAAAATCTTGCGAAGGATTAAGCAGGGTTGACATTTTTTTTATAACTGCTACAATATATTTAAGATAAAAAAAACTATGTCCACAATTTATATTTTACAATATATTCAAAAAGCTTTGGAAAAAGCGGAATATTCAAAAGATGAAAATGGAATTATTGTCGCTAAAGTGCCTAACGCTGAAGGATTTTTTGCCCAAGGCGATAATTTTGAAGAAGCCAGAAAAAATCTTCGCGATGTTATTGAAGGTAATATTGTTATTGCTTTGCAATTAAATTTTCCTATTCCTGAAATAAACGGCTTAACTATTGAACGAGTTAAACCTTCAACAGATAAACAATTTTTAGCCGCGCCTGAATATGCCTAAATTGAAACCTTTAAAATCTAAAGAGGTTATTAAAAAATTATCCAAATTAGGTTTTGTCGGACCGATTGCCGGCGGAAAACATATCAGAATGGTAAATTTAAAAACCAAAAAAATTATTCCGGTGCCAATGCATAAAGGAAAAGATGTAGGCGTTGGTTTGATTCGAGAGATTATAAACGAAGCTGGCAGTAGCAGAGATGAATGGATTAGATTGTGAAAACGGCTAATATTTTTGGCCGCTTTTTTGTTTTTAATAATAATATCTAAAAATTTTTAGCATGAAAAATCCTTGGAAAAAATTAAATAGCAGAATTGTTTATAAAAATCCTTATAAAATTTTTGAGGATTCAACAATAACCGGAATTTTCAAAGCAATTGAATATTTAAAAAGTAATAAATAAAAATTATGGAAAATCAAAACTTGTCTGCCGACAGGCAGAAACGGATTTTTAGCGGGGTTCAGCCGACGGGAAATCTTCATATCGGAAATTATCTGGGAGCGATTAAAAATTGGCTGGAGCTTCAAAAAAAATACCAATGCGTTTTTTGCATTGTTGATTATCACGCCTTGACCGTCAGGCAAAATCCAAAAATATTTCAGAAAAAAATTCTTGAAATAGCAAAAATTTATTTAGCCGCCGGAATTAATCCAGAAAAATCAATTATTTTTATCCAATCCGATGTTCCACAACACGCGGAACTGGCTTGGATTTTAAATACTTTGACAAAAATTCCGGAATTGAATAGAATGACGCAATTTAAAGAAAAATCTGAACGGTTTGAAAAAAATGTTAATGTCGGGCTTTTTGATTATCCGGTTTTAATGGCCGCGGATATTTTGCTTTACCAGACAGATGTCGTTCCGGTCGGCGAGGACCAAACACAGCATATTGAACTAACTAAAATTTTGGCCAAAAGATTTAATAAAATTTACGGAAATGTTTTTAGAATTCCAGAAGGGCTGATAAAAAAAGAGGGAGCAAGAATAATGGCGCTTGATAATCCGACGAAAAAAATGAGTAAGTCATCGACAAACCCGGCAAAATATATAGCTTTGGCTGACTCACCGGAAATAATCAGAAAAAAAATAAAATCAGCGGTTACTGATTCTGGAAAAGAGATTAAATTAGATTCGCAAAAACCGGCTGTTTCCAATTTGCTGATGATTTATCATTTGCTTTCTAATCAGCCGATTCAAGAAATAGAAAAAAAATACCAAAACAAAGGATATGCTGATTTTAAAAATGATTTGGCTGAAATTATCGTTGAATTTTTAGAACCGTTTCAGCAAAAATTTAAAGAATTAGAAAAAAACGAGGATTATGTTAAAAAGATTTTATCAGAAGGCGCTGAAAAAGCTCAAGTAATCGCTGAAAAAACAATGATAAAAGTTAGAAAAAAAATCGGGCTGATAAATTAAATTAAAGAAAATCAAAAAAAACCGCTTTGAATTTAGCGGTTTTTTATAAATAAAAAATTTATGCTTTCATCAATTCTTCAAATTCATCTTTTTCAATTGTTTCATTTTTAATTAACACCTTAGCAATTTGAGTTAATTTTTCTTTTTTTTCAGTTAAAATCTTTTCCGCTTTTTGACAAGCGTCATTAAGCAAACGCGAAACTTCCTGATCAATTTTTTTTTCCGAATCTTCGCTGTATTGGTTTATGTCAATTAAATCCCTCCCAAAC
>CBDVEN010000066.1:0-3952 GCA_965373025.1 uncultured bacterium
TAGCGTTTTCATATTTGGATTTTGAAGCGCATTTTAATTTTGGCAAAGCAATCGGCGAAGTAATAAAAAAATCAGAAAATAAAAAAATCGCCTTTATCGCTTCCGGCGATCTTTCGCATCGCTTGACTCCTGAAGCGCCGGCCGGATATTCTCCAAGAGGAAAAGAATTTGATGAGAAATTAATTGGATTGATTAAAAATAAAAATGTTGAAGGAATTTTGAATTTGGATCAGGATTTAATTGAACAAGCCGGCGAGTGCGGCTTGCGGTCAATTATAATTTTGCTCGGCGCTTTAAACGGATTAAATTACCAGCCGAAAATTTTATCTTATGAGGGTCCGTTCGGAGTTGGATACCTTGTCGCGGAGTTTCAAATTAAAAATAAAAAAAAGGACGAGAATAAATCGCGTCCATAGGTTTTGTTGTTTTATTAATTTGGTCCAACTGGTCCAAATAATATTATCATAGCTTTACCGAGAGAGAATAACGCCACAAATAGAAGTACTGCAAGAGATATGCATATTATTAATTGATCGTATTGAGAAGGCGCTAATATTATCAGAAAAGCAATAACAATAAATAATAATGCTTTAAGTATTTTTTTTATCATTTTTATCCCCCTATTTTTAAGATACTTTAAAAGTTTAAATATGTCAAATGGATTTTAACGCTTCTTTATCAAAACTCCCAAGAATAAATTCCGATTATTTAAAACGATTGGAAAAAGTCGGTCTCAAAACAATTAGAGACCTGATTTTTTATTTCCCTTTTCGCTATGATGATTTTAGCCAAATTATTCCAATCGCCCAAATTAAGCCAGAGCAAACAGTTACTATTCAGGGAAAAATTTTAGAAATTAAAAATGTCAGAATTTTTCGCCGGCGAATGACGATTACCGAAGTGGCGATTGAAGACAAAAGCGGAGCGATAAAAGCGGTTTGGTTTAACCAGCCGTATCTTTCAGGAAATTTAAAATCAGATCAAATGGTGAGCTTGAGTGGTAAAGCGGTTTTTTCAAAAGAAGGAGGATTGCAATTTTCCAATCCGTCTTATGAAATTTTAAGAGATTATAAATCGCCGGTTCATACCGCTGGATTGATTCCGATTTATCATGAAACCGAAAAACTTTCCTCCCGCTGGTTAAGATGGCAAATTAAATCGCTTTTAAAATTTGTCGGGCCAAAGCAAATTCAGGAATTTCTTCCGGCAAAAATATTAATCAGGCAAAAATTAATTGACAATCTTCAAGCGATCCGCCAAATTCATTTTCCGATTAATCAAGAAATGATGGAAAAAGCCCGCCAGCGATTGGCTTTTGACGAACTTTTTCTAATTCAGCTTTTTGTTCTAAAACAAAAACTGACTTGGTGGAAAGGACAAGCGCAAAAAATTATTTTTGACGAGAATTTAAAAAAAGAATTCCAAGATTTTATAAAAAACCTGCCTTTTGATTTAACTGACGCCCAAAGAAAAGCAGTCTGGCAAATTATCAAGGATTTGGAAAAAGAAAATCCGATGAACCGGCTTTTGGAAGGAGATGTCGGATCCGGCAAAACAATTGTTGCGATTATGGTTTCCTTGGCTGCGGCAAAAAATGATTTTCAAACCGCGATTATGGCGCCGACGGAAATCTTGGCTAATCAGCATTTTAAAGAATTCTGCAATCTTTTGAAAAATTCCGAAGTGAAAATCGGATTTTTAACCGGCTCTGATTCGCAAATTTTTTCCAAAGAAAAAACAAGAAAAATTTCCCGCGAAAAATTATTAAAAGATTTAAAAAAAGGCGATTTGAAAATTTTAATCGGCACCCACGCTCTTATCCAAGACAAAGTTTCTTTTAAAAATTTGGCTTTAATTATTATTGATGAACAGCATCGGTTCGGCGTTGAACAGCGCGCTTATCTTCAGCAAAAGACTTTGGAGATTAAAGACGGGTTGCCAAAAACAATTTCGCATCTTTTGACAATGACCGCGACTCCGATTCCAAGAACTTTAGCTTTAACGGTCTACGGCGATTTGGAAATTTCAATTTTAGACGAAATGCCCAAAGGCAGAAAAAAAATTATCACTAAAATTGTTTCTTCAAAAGACAGAGAAAAAACTTACGATTTTATCCGAGAGCAAATTAAAAAAGGCAGGCAGATTTTTGTCATTTGCCCGTTAATTGATCCATCAGATTTTTTGGAAGTAAAATCAGCCACGCAGGAATATGAAAAACTTTCCAAAGAAATTTTTCCGAAGTTAAACATCGGGCTTTTGCACGGCCGTTTAAAATCAAATGAAAAGGAAAAAGTTATCAATGAATTTAAAAAGAAAAAAATTGATATTTTAGTTTCCACTTCAGTTGTTGAAGTCGGAATTGATGTTTCTAACGCGACCGTGATGATAATTGAAGGAACGGAACGGTTTGGATTGGCCCAGCTTCACCAATTTCGCGGGCGGGTCGGCCGAGGCGAACACCAGTCATATTGTTTTTTATTTAACAGCTCTTCAACAGAAAAAACATCCCAGAGATTAAAGGCGATTGTTGAAAGCGAAAATGGATTTGAACTTGCCGAGAAAGATTTGAAAATCAGAGGGCCGGGCGAATTTTTCGGCAGGCAACAATCCGGCCTGCCTGATTTGACAATGGCAAATCTTTCTGATCTGGAATTAATCCAAAAAGTCCGTAAAGAAGCCGAAGAAATTTTAAAAGAAAGTCCGGAATTGAAAAAATATCCCCTGCTCGCGGAAAAATTGAAAAATTTCTCGGCAAAAATTCATTTGGAATAAAATTTGCTAAAAAATGATTTTTGAGATAAGATGATAATACAAATAGAAACCTAATATTTAATTATTATGGCTATTAAAAAAATCGGGATTGATTTGGGAACATCAAATACTTTGGTTTTTATTCCCAAAAAAGGAGTGGTGATTAACGAACCGACAGTGGTGGCGGTTTCTTTGGATGACAACCGCATTTTGGCGGTGGGCGCCGGAGCAAAAGAAATGCTTGGTAAAACGCCGGAAACAATTGTTGCTTCGCGGCCAATGAAAGACGGAGTGATTGCCGACTATCGGGTTACCGAAGCGATGCTTAGGTATTTTATAAACAAAACCAGCGGACGAGTGCGAATTTTCAAACCGGAGGTAATGATTTCCATTCCAGCCGGAATTACTTCAACCGAACGCCGGGCGGTTATTGACGCGGCGGTTCAAGCCGGAGCCAAAGCCGCTTATGTTGTCAAGGAGCCAATCTTGGCGGCGATCGGCGCGGAAATTCCCATCAATACTCCATCCGGAAATATGATTATTGATATTGGCGCCGGCACCGCGGAAGTAGCTGTTATTTCTTTGGGCGGAATTGTCGCTTTTTCCTCCGCGCGAGTCGGCGGAGATAAAATTGATCAAGCGATTTCTGAATATATCCGCAAAAAACATAATTTGGCTATCGGTGAACAAACAGCCGAAGAAATAAAAATTGCTATTGGCAACGCTTTATTTCCGGAAGACAGAGAAAATGAAGAAGGAAAAGAAGTTATTGAAATTCGCGGGCGGGATTTGATTGCCGGTTTGCCAAAGACAATTAAAATTTCTTCAGCTGAAGTCACCGAGGCGATTCAGGAAGAATTAAGGGAAATTATTCAAGTGATTAAATCGGTTCTTCAAAAAACGCCGCCGGAATTAGCCGCTGATATTATTGACAAGGGAATGATTATGAGCGGCGGCGGCGCGCTTTTGAAAAATTTAGACCAGCTTATTACAAAGACAACCGGTGTCGCTTGTTATGTCGCTGACGAACCGTTGCTTTGCGTCGCCAAAGGAACTGGAATCGCTTTGGACAATCTGGAGATTTATAAAAGAAGCATAATGTCAAAGAAATAAAAGCGGAAATAGTTCTTAAAAAATAACATCAGGAGTTTTTCTTTTTTTAACTCCTTTTTTTATTGCCAAAATAGGATAAAATATGGTA
>CBDVEN010000067.1:0-3942 GCA_965373025.1 uncultured bacterium
AAAAACTCTAATTTTTTCTGCCCTTCCTTTTTTTTTAAGCATTTCTTGCCTTTTTCTCTCTCTTTCCTCTTCAGCGTGCCTCACTAATGTTTCAGTAAATCCTGAAGGTCTTTCTTCTTCATATTGCTCATATTCTTCATATTCATCATTTTCATTATCGTAATTAGCCATATCTTTAAGTTAAAAGTAGAAAACCCTTTATCAACTTTTTTTATTTATTTGTTAAAAAATTCGCTTTATCTACTTTCCAAGTATTATCTTCCTTAATAAATTGTATCAGGCAATTCTGATAGTAACTTTCTTCAGCCAAAGTCCGAATATTTGTTTTTGTTCTTTCAGTCACCACTAAAACCTCGGCATAGCCAAGTTCAAAATTAATAATTTTAGAAATAACAATTTCAGTCATTATTCCGTAAGTAGGAGAAGAAGATTGTCCAACTTTTGTTTCTAACCAAGCGTCTGTTTCTTCCCTGTATTCCGTTGACATAAAATCGCTTAATGATTCAAGGTTGCTGTAATTTCCTTCGGTAAAAGTTCCGTAAATTTGAGCGTAACTTTCAGCCAAACTCACCAACTGTTCTTCTTCAGACGGCTCTTGAGGTTCAATTGGTTCTGTTATTGGCGGTTCTTCATTAATATTTGCCGGCTCTTTTTCTTTGCATCCAAAACCGGCTGTTGACAAAACAAAGATAGTAAGAATAAGAATGAAGGATAATGTTGTTTTTTTTGTTTTCATAGTAAAAATTTAAAATGTAAATTATTTTTTCGCTAGTTATTTTTTCGCTTTTTTAATTTCTAAAAGCTGGGCTGGATCAGTAGTGACAATCTGATCTTCCGAATAAGAAGCGACAATCTTAATGGCCGCTCGCTTAAGTCCGGCGAAAAAAATTCCTTCACCGACATTGCTTTCTAAAAGGAGAAATCTTTCTTCGTTGGTCAGATAAAAAGTGTCGGAAACAATATCAATCGCAGCCGGCGACTGTTTCATTAAAAGCAACAAAGATGAATTCGTGACAATCGGCTTCCCGTAACGAGAAGAAAAAAAGTCCGTGATATCTTGAGTAATTGTTGTCAGCCCTAAATAATATTTTCGCGCTCTTTTGGCAATTCCAAAAGTAAAAGCGGCTCCTTCTTCGTGCTGCATCAGCCACCATGCCTCGTCAAGAATTAAAATTCTTTTCTTCAAACGACTTCTGACTAAAGTCCAAATATAATTTAAAATAACATACATTGCCACTGGCCTAAGCTCTTCTTCCATATCGCGGATGCTGAAAACAACTAAATTCTTGTCAACATCAACATTGGTCGGATTATTCAGAAAACCGGAAAAAATTCCTTCAGTATATTTTCTGAGCCGTAGAGATAAATTTTCCGCTCCGTCCATATTATCCAAAATCGTTTGCAGGTCCTGCATTGTTGGCGAAGTAATTTTTTTAAGATTGGATTCCGGCGTGATATCTTTCAACGCGTATGTCTCGGTAAGAGCTTTATCTAAAATAGAATCTTCTTCCGGCGTGAGCGAACCTAACATCACTTTAACCAAGCCGATCAGTCCGGCAATGTGGCTTCTTAAAATATCCGCTGTGGTTTCGTCCTCTAAAGGTGTTGGCAGATCAAAAGGATTAAGATGATATTTGGAAGTCAGAGAAATTTTTACAAAACTGCCGCCAACTGTTTCAGTCAAATGCTTGTATTCATTTTCCGGATCAATAATCAAAACCTCTGTTCCCAGCATTAAGCTTCTTAAAATTTCCAATTTTACTGCATAGCTTTTTCCGCCGCCTGATTTTCCCAAAATAACCATATTGGCGTTTTCTAAACTGAATCTGTCAAAAAGAATCAGAGAATTATTATGGCGGTTGATTCCGTAAAGAATCCCCTGATTGGAAGTTAAATCCGAAGAAACGAAAGGAAAAGTTGTTGAAAGCGGCGACGAATTCATATTATTGCCGATCATCAGTTCGTCATTTCCTAAAGGCAAAGTTGAAGCAAATCCCTGCTCCATTTGAAAAAGCGCCGGTTTGGCATAGACAAGCCGCGTCTCAAGCATTCCTTCAATCCGAGAAGAAATTTCGTCAAGTTCTTTTAGCGACTCAGCGTAAAAAGTTATGTAAAGCCCGAATTGAAAAAGACGCTCGCTGCCCTGCATCAAGCGATCGCGCAATTCTTCAGCGTCCTGCAAAGCGGTTTCCAAAATCGGATCGCGAACTTTATTTTTTTCTTCGTTAATAGAAATTTGCGATTCAATCTGGGTAACTGTTTTTTTAAGATTTTTTAAAACAGTCGGGCTTTCCAAAGGATGGACAAACATTGACATATCAAAAGCAGTGTCAAAATTTATAATCGGCGAAAGCCAGCTTGTCTGCAGATATCTTGGATAAGTGAAAACAAAAAGCGTTTTGACAAATTTTTCTCCGACTTGAAGATAATTGGAATTTATTTTCAGCGCCGCCGGAGCGATAATGTCTTTAACGGTAGCAATCCCTTTCTGGTAAATTTTTTCCGATTCAGCAACAGCCCCGCGACTGACGGAGAGTTTGCTTTTCTTTTTATTATCTTTTTTATTCTTTTGTTTCTTTTTGAAAAACATAATATTTTAGCTCAAAGTTTAAAATTCAAAGTTCAAAGCCATAACTTAAAATTCAAAACTAAAATTTCTTTAATTAGTTTTAAGGTTTTAAGTTGTGGTTTTGAGTTTTAACATTTGAGTTTTGAGTTAACGTGCAATATCTAGCTCTTCTATTTTCGCCAAAATGTCTTTATCAGAAGAAATTCCAGGATTGTAAATTTTGTAAAGCGCCTCAACAATTTCCTGATTATCTAAAACGACCATTCTCAATCCAATCCCGGAAAGACCGCTTAAAATATGGTTCACTCTTTGAAGCAATTGGTTTTTATATTTTTTAAAATTTTCTTCGGAAAATTTCATTCCGCCTTTTCTCTCGCTTTGTTGAAGACCGACGCCAGTGATAATTTTATCAACAAAATTTTTCTCTTTTAATTGAACCGGTGAAAAAGGAACAGTGATATAAAACGTTTTGTTGATAATATTCGCCATTTTAACTAATCCCTGAATAAATTCCAAATATTCGCTTGTCTGGATTCTTAAAAGTTCGTTCGGCTGTTCTTTTTCCTTGTCTTTAATCATTTCCAAATATTGCTTGATATTAATTTCCCGCGAGTTAATTAAAATTTGAATTGGAAAATCTAAAGAATTTAAAAAACTTTGATAATGATAAACAATCGCGTCTTGTTCTTCAGTGGATTTCAAAGCAAAATTAATGCTGGAAACCATAATAATCGCCCGCATTCCGCCGTTTTTCAAAACAACAACTCCGTCTTTAATTTCAGCAATATCAAGATACTCCTGAGTGCTTGACTGGGGAGGTTTTTTTTGGATAAGTTTTTTTGAATGTAATAATTCCATAATTTATTTTTTAGTTTTTAGTTTTTATCGTTTTCGTTTATAATATCCACGCCAATTCCCTTAAATGGCTTTTGTTAAATGTTCTTGTTTCAATTCCGCCGGAAGCGGAAAGTTTCTTGATTCCTCTTTTGATTTTTATTTTATCTCTTTTAAAAACTCTTTTCCAAATATAAGCGCGGGAAGTGGTAAAAAATAAAAAAATGGATTGGAGAAAAATTATAAAGGGCCGTCCGTTCGGTTTGTAAAACGCCAAAGCGCCGAAAAATAAAAGTGTCGGCACGGCAACAGTGACAAAAAGGGAAACATCGCAATAACTCCAAAGAATGAAAAGCAGTCCGCCGGCGATTCCCAGCCACATAAATTGCTTGGCGGTAAAGGGGCCGACGATTTTGTCTTCAACATCAATAAATTGTGGAACATTGTACTGCATAAAAATTTAAAAGTTAGTAGTTTTTTTATCTTTTTAATTTTTCTTTGAAAAGTTTTTCTTTTAGAAATTTTAAATCCAACCGTTC
>CBDVEN010000068.1:0-3928 GCA_965373025.1 uncultured bacterium
TATAAATAAAATATATTTTTTCTTTTGTAATTTTCATTTTCATATTTTTAATAAATCCAAGGAATTATTTTTTTAGTTCTTTTCATATAATCTTTATACTCTTCCTCAAATTCTTCAATCATCAATTTTTCTTCTTCGGGCAATCTAATAAAATATAATATGCTCCAGGTCAAAATACCAACTATCATCACAGCCCAGTTTGATAATATTATTCCTTGGAATAGTACCCAGATCCAAATCACAGTATACATTGGATGTCTAATATATTTGTAAGGTCCTGTTATAATTAATTTGTGGTCTTTCCTGATTTCTAATACAGGAGACCAGTTTTTTCCAAGAGTTTTATGAACCCACCAGAATAAAATTATGCCAAATCCATAAACAATTACTCCTGTCCATCTTACCCAATCAGGCAAACCGATATTAAATGAATTTAGCCATGGGGTAAAAACATATATCATTGGCACTATCATCATTCCAATAGCCACAATAAAAGCAAGAAATTTTTCTCTTGATGTTTTTTTAGAGTTAATCTTTTCTGTCTTCTTATAATTTTTCATATGGGGGCTTCTAACCATTCCACTTCCAACCCAAATAATCATAAAAAGTATTTTCCAAATTATTTCTTCCATTTTTTATCACCTCCTTTCGTTTTATTATGCGGAATTCGTTCCCCAAAAGGTGAAATCTTCGGATTATTTAAAAAATTATCTAATTTTTTAATTGTATATTCCGAAAAAGTATGTTCTAATTTATGCGCTTCTTTATGAATTCTTCTTATATCACAACCCAAAATATTTCTAAGAAAAACTTCAATAACCCGATGATTATGCATAACTCTTTTCGCTTCTTTCAGCCCTTTTTTTGTAAAATAAATATCAGAATACGGCTTTGCTTTTAAATATTTTTTGGAAATCAGCTTTTTTATCATATTAGAAACACTTGGTTTTGATATTTCTAACTCTTTGGCAATATCCACTGATTTGGCTCCCTTGGCTTTATTTTCTGATTTTTCATAAAAAGAATATATTGTTCTTAAATAATCTTCAATTGAAATATTCATAAATATAATTTTAGCTTTAAAAGTTATCCACAGCTAACTTATCTATCAACATCATAACATAATCCAAAATATCGCGCAAATGTTCTTTTCTATTTTTGATTTATCTCTTTTAATTTGCTATAATATATATTAATAAGAAAGGAAAAAATTATGATAATATCAATTACCGGCGGCAAGGGAGGAACCGGCAAATCCACGGTAGCTGTTTCTCTTGCCGTAGAACTGGCGAGAAATAAAAAAACAATGTTAGTTGACGCGGATGTGGAATGCCCGAATGACCACCTGCTGCTTTCGGTTAAAAGAAAAAAATACTGCAATGTTTATCTTCCGATTCCAAAATGGGATTTTAGCAAATGCGTAAAATGCGGTAAGTGCGCCCAGGTTTGCAAGCAAAACGCAATAGTTTTTGTCAAAGGAAAATACCCCGCTTTTGTGAAAGATGTCTGCATCGGATGCAAGGCCTGTATTGTCGCCTGCTCTACTGGCGCAATTTCCGAAACAAAAAAACAAATCGGGACGATTTATATTGGAAAAAATTACGGGGTGGATTTAATAACTGGAGAATTAAAATTGGGCGAATTGGCTTCAGGTGAAATTGTGAGCGAGCTCAGAAAACATTCTGAAGAAATTAATAAAAAATTAAAAAATGAAATTACATTGATAGATTCCGCCGCCGGAATCGGCTGTCCGGTTATCGCTTCTCTGATCGGCGCTGATTATATTGCCGCGGTTACCGAGCCGACTCCGTCCGCTCTGCATGATCTAAAAAGAGTTTTATATCTGGCGGATTATTTCAAAATCAAGCGCGGGATCGTGATTAATAAATTTGATTTAGAAAAAAGTTTTTATTTAAAAATAGAAAAATTCGCCAAAGACAATAAAATTCCGATTATCGGAAAAATTCCCTACAGAAAAGATTTTGTCGCTTCAACAATAAAAATGAAGCCGGTTGTTGAAACAAATCCGGAATACAGAAAAGTATTTCAAGGGATAATAGAAAAAATTATCTATTTTTCCACCTTTTTAAAGGGGGATTAAGGGGGATTCCTGAAATAGATCCCGAAATAAATTCGGGATGACAGATTTTAAGGCAAAGAAAAAAGGAGGGGCAAATTTTTGAATCAATTTTATTTTATGATTCTTGCCGTCTCCTTTTGATTCTCATTAATCTTAATAATGAGTTTTTTTAATTTGTGAGAATTAGGTTCGCCGCCTGATGATTTTTCTGATCCTCTGTAATCAGATTTTCATCATTGGCGACGAACTTGTCCGTCCATCTAATTACGAACGAACTTATCTGACTAGATTAGTCAGACACCGAAGCCAGCACCGTATCACGCCAAGATTTTTTTTGTTTTATGATCAAAAAATTTCTTTTCTTTCATAAAACCACCTCCTATTTTTTTTATGCAGATTTAGCCGCCGTTTGGGTTTTGGACGCGCAAACGACAGACAATTGTAATCCCGAATCATTCTCATTGTTTATTAGTCGGGCTCGCTATCCGAATGATCGCGAATACAAGCCCCTTTTCTATTCTCTTTTTTTTAATCCACCGCCTCAAATCGCGATTGACCATTAAATACGATTTTCATTGGCGGTTTGCCAATACTAGCCCGTTGTCTGGATTTCGGCTTATTTATCCGCTCTCAATTTCTTTCAAACGGATTCTCTTCCTATTTTCTCAGACCAAAGTGCAAAGATACGTCTGGAACACCTTTTTTCCAGACAACGGACTGCTTTACCGAACAGGAAAGCCGGGGTGCTCGCTTCTTTGCAAATTCACCAACTAAAAGAGTTGGTCACTTGCACCAAAGGCGTCCTCGATTCCTACTCCAAATTCTATGTAAATGGTCCCGACTGCCTCACCCATTTTTTTGTTCTTACTGTTCCGTCGTAAACGGAGCCTATCAAAACGAACAACTATATTTTTTGAGCCTCGGGGTCATCGGTCAGCGGGGAATTATTTGTCAAATTATTTTTTATAAAAACTTGCCTATTTAATGTCATCCTGAATTTATTTCAGGATCTGCAAGTTTATTAACAGATTCTGAAACAAGTTCAGAATGACACAGAAGTTTTTGATAAACAATTCTCCGCTGCCATTTTTTCTCACAATATTTTAAAAGAACTATTTTTATATCGTTTAGAGTACTATACCATAAAACTATATTCTTGTCAACCCCGTTCCAATCCTATCGCAAGATTTTCGCAATAGAACGACAGAGCCGTATAGCCTCATCGGCTATCTGCCGAGGAGGCAGAAGGCGGCTTCGCCTTTTAGTTATTTTTAAATGAAAGTTATACTTTGGGATTAGGGCAAGGTCAAGGGCAATAAAAAAAGCGGGAAATATTCCCCCGCTTTTTTTTTAAATTACTTCTTTTCTATGCTCTTACTGGGCGCATACATCAACTCCGGTGGTGTATAACAATGCTTCACAGGAATTAATAATATAAATCATATCCCACAATCTTCCAGAATCAACAAATTGTTGTGCCGTCATATTAAGCCAGTGTTTGCTCATATCTCCGTTAACTTCATAAACCTTAGTGTCTTCGTTGTCTCTAATAAGCCAAGCGTCTGTGTAAGAATCCCGCGTTGAAGATGAAACTTCCTGCACCGCGTCAAAGTTCAAATGTCCGTAACAGCCGAAAATATCAGCAGATTGAATCCATCTTTTGTAAATATCTTTAACAATATAAACTTTGAAATCGCCAGCTGCTCTAATAAGAGAGCCATCTGAAATTCCAGTGGTAGGAACATAATTAACATCAGCCCCGGTAGTGTAAAGATCAAGTTCGCATTGATTAATTTCAGAAATCATTCCAGCTGTTCTGCCAGTGGCAATAAATTGTTCAGCGGTCAT
>CBDVEN010000069.1:0-3900 GCA_965373025.1 uncultured bacterium
TAATTGATTTACGATTTATGATTTATGAATTACGAATTCTTAAATCATGAATCATTTTTTATTGGTTTAAATGATTTTCTGTGAATTTCGCACGGTCCGTATTTTTTCAACATTTCTAAATGCAGTTTTGTTCCATATCCTTTGTGTTTTTCAAATCCATATTGCGGATATTTTTGATGGAGCTGAACAAGCATTTTGTCGCGAGTAACCTTGGCGATGATTGAAGCGGCAGCGATTGAAAAAATATTTTGGTCTCCTTTAGGAATGGCTGTCTGGGAAACAGGATAATTTTCCAAAGTCCATTTTCCGTCAATCAATAAAAAATCCGGTTTGACTTTTAAATTTTCAACCGCTTTTTTCATTGCCAAAAAAGTCGCCTGTAAAATATTTATTTTATCAATAATTTTTTCCGAAACAATTCCAATACCGTAATGAACTTGGCTGTCATTTGTTAAAATTTTATAAAATTTTTCCCTTTGGCGCTCGCTCAATTGTTTAGAATCGCGAAGACCGTCAAAAATTCTCCCTCTCTTTATGTGAATATTTTTTTCTTTTTCTTGAAGGCAAGGATATATATCCTTGCCTTCTAATTTAATTACAACTGCGCAGGCAACAACCGGTCCGGCCAATGGTCCTCTGCCGACTTCATCAATCCCGGCAATAAATTTATATCCATTTTTGCGCAATTTTATTTCTTTGTCAAAAGTAGGAATAATCATACTTGAATTATAACACTTTTTCTTAATTTCTTGAAATTTTAAAAGCAATATGTTATAGTAAAATTGAATAAAGTTTTTAATTAAATAAAAATTATGGACAATCAACAAGAAAAACGCAATCTTAATTGGCATTTTGTTGAAAGCGCTTTGGAAGAAGGAAGTTCTTCCGGATACAAAATCGCTGTTTTGGAAACCGCTAAACTTTTAGACCAAGCGCTGGAAGAGCAAAATTTTTCCGGCAAAAATTTTGAAGAACAGCTGAATTCCGCGGGAAGTATTTTCGCTAACGAAGAAAATGTTAATCAAGCCCTTGAAATCCGCCAAAAAATTATTGAACAGCCGTATTTTGACATTTCTGTTGAAGAGACAAAAGAAACAATCGCTAATTTTTATCAGGCGATTGTTGATGTAACAGAAAATCAGCCGGGCGTGTTAAGCAAATTAAATGTTTTCAAAAATTTTAGTTCAAAGTTTAAAGAAAGCGGCACATCGCCGCGCCGCCTTTTTTCTATTTCCAGAATTTTTGAAAAAGGATTTATTAAAAAATTCATAATCGGCCTGTTTTTATTTTTTCTAATTGTTCTAATTCTAGCCGATACCGGACCTGGCCAAAGTTTAACGAATTTTATAGTTGATATCGCCCATTTTATTTTTTACAAACTGCTCATTGTTGCCGCAATCGCCGCGGCAATAATCATCGCCATCATCGGAACGCTTTCTTATTTAGAAGGAAGAAATGATAGTAATAGAGGAAGAATGAAAATTGAATAAAAAAAAGAAAAATAATAAATTTAAAACCTTATGAAATTTACACATCTCCATGTCCATTCCCATTACAGTTTGCTTGACGGTTTGGCGAAAATCGACGGGCTTTTGGATAAAACAAAATCTTTGGGAATGGATTCTTTGGCTTTGACTGACCATGGAGTGATGTACGGCGCCATAGAATTTTATCAAAAAGCGAAAGAGCGCGGGATAAAACCGATTATTGGAATGGAAGCGTATCTGGCTCCTTATGGAATGGCAATGAGACGGCCGAAAATTGACGAAAAACGGTATCACCTGACTCTTTTAGCAAAAAATGAAGTCGGATATCAAAATCTTATGAAGATGGCGACAGAATCCCATCTTAACGGCTTTTATTACAAACCGCGGATTGACAAAGAACTTTTAAAAAAACATTCGGACGGCTTGATCGGGATGAGCGCCTGCATAAACGGCGAAGTTCCAAGATTATTTATATCAGGCAAAGACAAAGAAGCGGAAAAAGCTGCGAAAGAATATGAGGAAATTTTCGGCAAAGGAAATTTTTATTTGGAAATAATGGAACATCCGAATCTTGAAGGCCAGGATTTGGCAAACGAAAAAATGATTGAACTTTCAAAAAAAATAAACGTTCCTTTGGTTGCCACAAATGATGTTCATTATTTGAATAAAGAAGACGCCGAAGAACAGGATGTTCTGCTTTGCATTCAGATGAATAAAAAAGTTCAGGATAAAGACAGATTAACTATGCTTGGCGAAGATTATTCTTTAAAAAGTCCGGAACAAATAATTAAAGCGTTTAAAGATGTTCCGGAAGCGATTGAAAATACCCAAAAAATTGTTGAGCAATGCAACCTTGATTTTGAATTCGGAAAAACTTTACTCCCCTATTTTGAAGTTCCGAATAATAAAAACGCGGATGAATATCTTGCGGAGTTGTGCGAGGAAGGATTGGAAAAAAGATACGAAATAGAAAGTCAAAAGTTAAAAGTCAAAAGTCAAAAGTTTCAGCCTATGGCTGATTCGTCAAAAGAGGAAAAAATTAAAAGTATTTTAGATCGTTTAAAATACGAACTTTCAATAATAAAACAAACCGGTTTTGCGCCTTGTTTTTTGATCACTCAAGATTTTGTTAATTGGGCGAAAAGCCATGGAATCGTGGTTGGTCCTGGCAGAGGAAGCGGAGCTGCCAGCATTGTTTCTTATTTAATTGGCATTACTACGGTAGATCCTTTAAAATATAATTTAATTTTTGAAAGATTTTTAAATCCTGAAAGAATTGAGATGCCGGATTTTGATATAGATTTTGCCGATAACCGCCGCGATGAAGTAATAAATTATGTCAGCAAGAAATATGGCGCTGATCATGTTTCTCAAATAATTACTTTTGGAACAATGGCTTCGCGCGCCGCTGTCCGCGATTCTGGGCGGGCATTGGGATACGCTTATGATTTTTGCGACCAGATTGCCAAAATGATTCTTCCCTCGGTAACTCTTGAAGAAAGCTTGGAAAAAGTAATAGAATTAAAAAAAACTTATGAAGCAAATCCTGATGTTAAAAAATTGATAAAAACCGCCTTAAAGCTTGAAGGAGTTGTCCGCCACGCTTCCACTCACGCTTGCGGAGTAGTTATTACAAAAGAAAGCATTGATCATTATACTCCCCGCCAGCATCCGACCCAGAACGACCAGACGATTGTCACTCAATATGAAATGCATTCTATTGCTGACTTGGGACTTTTAAAATTAGATTTTCTCGGTTTAAAAAATTTGACGATTATCCAGAACGCAATTAATATCATTAAGAGAACCAAAGGAGATGAAGTTAATCTTGATAAAATTTCTCTTGATGACCCAAAAATTTTTGCTCTTTTTCAAAACGCGAAAACAACCGGCGTGTTCCAGTTTGAATCAAACGGAATGAAAGGACATTTAAAAAAGTTAGAGCCGACAAAATTTGAAGATATAATCGCGATGGTCGCTTTATACCGCCCAGGTCCGATGGAGTGGATTCCGGAATTTATTGCCAGAAAACACAAGCGAAAAAAAGTAAAATATGTCCATCCAAAATTGGAGCCGATTTTAAAAAACACTTACGGAATTGCCGTTTATCAGGAACAAATTCTGCAGATTGCCCGGGACTTGGCAGGATTTACTTTGGGCGAAGCGGATATTTTAAGAAAAGCGGTCGGAAAAAAAATCAGCGGACTTTTACAGGAGCAAAAAGCGAAATTTGTTCAGGGAGCGGTTAAAAACGGCGTTTCCGCTTCAACTGCTGAAAAGATTTTTTCTTTTATTGAACCGTTTGCCGGATACGGATTTAACCGCGCTCATGCCGCGTGTTACGCGCTGATCGGATATCAAACCGCTTATTTAAAAACTTATTATCCAGCGGAATTTATGGCGGCGCTTTTAA
>CBDVEN010000070.1:0-3899 GCA_965373025.1 uncultured bacterium
AAAAAGCGCCGATTAAGATAAGAGATATTGTGATGAAAAATAAGGAAGATAAGGGAGATTTGGGGGACATTTATAATAAGGGAAATGAGGGGGATAATTTAAATAGGGAAGATAAGGGAAAACAGGAACCAATTTTACAAAAAGTTCAGCCATTGCAAAAAACAGATGAGCCGCCTAAAAGAAAAACGGTTTTTCTTCTTCCAAGTTTGAGCGTTAAATTCTTTTTGGGATTTTTAACAGCTTGTTTAATTATTATTGCTTTGATCGCGTTGGTTGTTCTTCCTAAAGCGGAAATTGTTCTTACGCCAAAAACTGAGCCGATTGTCCTTAACTTAGAGATGACTATTGATAAAAATATTCAAAGCTCTGATTTTCAGACCAATAAAATTCCCGGACAAATAATCAGTGTTCAAAAAGAAAAGGAAAAAGAATTTAACGCTACTGGCAAAAAGAAAATTTACGAAAAGGCGCGTGGCACAGTTACTGTTTATAATGAGTGGGATTCTTCTTCTTCACCGCTTATTATTAACACTCGGTTTTTATCTAAAGACGGAAAACTTTTTAAAACGACAAAAACAATCAGCGTCCCCGGATTTAAAAGGGTTGAAGGAAAAAATATTCCAGGGACGATTGAGGTTGAGGTTGTCGCTGCTGAAGCCGGAGAAGAATATAATATAGAACCGACATCTTTTAAAGTTCCTGCTTATAAAGAAAATGGAAATTTATCAAAATACGCGGGAATTTACGGCCGTTCAGCGGAAGCGATGAAAGGCGGAAAAGTTGGCGAGGCAACAGTGGTTAGCAAAGATGATTTGGAAAAAGCAAAAGAATCTTTGTCTCAAGGAATTAAAGAAGAAACAATCGCCGTTCTTGAAGATAAAGTTCCTGAAGGTTATAAACTTTTAGACGCAGCGATTCAGGAACCGGAAATAGAATATATTTCCGGTACGGAAGCTGGCGCAATAACGGAAAAATTTATTATGAAAGCGAAAAGTTTTGCGCAGGCGATGATTTTTTCAGAAGAAGAAATTAAGAAAATTGCTTTAGAAAATCTTTTTTCAAAACTATCAGATCAAAAAGAAATTGTTTCTAAAGACGAATTTTTTGATTATGGCGGTCCGAATTTAGATATTGCGCAGGGGCAGATGATTTTGCCGGTGCATTTGGAGGGAATTGTCCGCTGGAAAATTGATTCTTCTTTAATTAAAGAAGACCTGCTCGGCAAAAATGAAGAAGAATTGAAAACATATTTATCTGATTTAAAAGAAATTGAAAAGGCAAAAGTGAGCTTTTGGCCGTTTTGGGTCAAAAGAGTTCCTTTGACGGGAAATAGAATTGATATTGAGATTGAATATTAAAGGGAGGATTGATCCAGCTCCAGATTTTAAAAAAAAACTATCTATTATAATTTAGCTATCCTAATTTAATTTCGACTTTTCTTTTTCGTTATATTTGTTTGAAATCTGGGGCTGGGTTGACAAATAAACATATTACTGGTAAGATAAAAATATGCGTTATCTTTAATCACCAATCAATTGCTAATTTTATTATGGATTATTTCAAATTAGCGAAAACTAATTTTCTCAAGTTAGAGAAAATTAATTTTTTTAAAAAATTAAAAAATGAAAGAATTAGTTCAGCTTAACGGACCAGTTTTAGAAACTTTGCCTAATACGACTTTTAAAGTTTCTTTGGAAAGCGGGCAGGAAATTTTAGCCCATATTTCCGGACGAATGCGGATGAATTATATCCGTATTTTGCCTGGTGATAAAGTTTTAGTTGAAATGAGCCCTTATGATTTAACAAAAGGAAGAATTGTAAGAAGATTTAAATAAATTTTATGAAAGTCAGAGCTTCTGTTAAAAAAATTTGCGATAAATGTAAAATTGTCCGAAGAAAAGGACGGCTTTATGTTATCTGTGAAAATCCAAAACACAAACAAAGGCAAGGATAAAAAAATATGGCGCGAATTGCCGGGGTTAATATCCCCTCAGAAAAAAGAATAGAAACTGCTTTAACCTATATTTATGGAATAGGCGGTGTTTTAAGCAAGAAAATATTGAAAGAAACCGGCGTTAATTCTGACAAACGCGCGTCAGAACTTACTAACGAAGAAGTAAATAAACTTAGAAATGAAATAGAAAAAAGTTATAAAGTTGAAGGAGAGTTAAGGAGAATTTTTGTTTTTAATATTAAACGGCTAAAAGAAATTAACTGTTATCGGGGGACTCGCCATATAAAGGGTTTGCCGGCTAGGGGCCAGAGAACAAAAACAAACACCAGGACAGTTCGCGGAAATGTTCGTAGAACAATGGGCAGCGGAAGAAGGAAGTCATCGGAAAAAACATAAAAAATCAAAGTTTAAAAATCAAAAATCAAAATGACAGTGTAAAATTAAAAATTAGCTAATGTTAAAATAGTTTTTAATTTATTTCATTTTAACATTTTGCTTTGTCATTTTTCATTTTGATATTTACATTTTAATTTTAATATTGTGGGTAAAAAACGAATTAAAAAAGTTGCTTCAGATATTTCTGAAGCAAAAAAAACAGGCAAAAAGTCCAAAAGGAAAGTAAAAAAAAATGTTCTTTTTGGCCAAGCGTATATTCAGGCGACTTACAATAATGTAATCGTCACTTTAACCGATCCGATCGGGCAAGTTTTAACTTGGTCGTCTTCAGGATCAATTGGCTTTAAAGGCGCCAAAAAAGCCACTCCGTACGCGGCAACTTTGGTGGTAAAAGACGTGGTTGAAAAAAGCAAAAAAATGAATTTAAGAAGTGTGGATGTTTTTGTTAAAGGAATCGGATCTGGCCGCGATTCGGCGATTCGGTCATTATCGGCAAACGGTTTAGAAGTAAAATCAATTACTGATGTAACTCCTGTTCCCCACAACGGCTGCCGTCCGCCAAAAGTAAGAAGAGTATAAATAAAATTTCAAAATCCAAACTATTTCAAATTGTTCCAAATCAAATCTAAATTTCAAATATTAAAAATTCCCCTCTTGCTGTGTCCCGTCTTTTCGGGGAGAGGGATTGGGGTGTGTATAAAATATTTTTTTTAAAAAAAAGGAAGAAAAAATCATGAACAAAAATTTTCTAATTATCACTATTATTGCCGTAATTATTGCCGTTGGCGCTGGAGGATTTATTCTTGGAAAATATTATAGCGATATTTCAACAGAAGCTACAGAAGTTTATGAATCAGGAGAAGATGCAAGTAAAATTACCGAAAAGGAAACAGGAAAATGCGCGTCTATTAAAAATGTTAGTGGAAAAAATCAATGCTGGACAGATTTGGCAAAAGAAGAAAAAGATGAGAATCACTGTAAAAAAATCTCCGCTGATTTTCCGAAAGCAAGAGGGGATTGTTATACTGAATTGGCAATTCTTAAAGATGATTCTTTAATTTGTGAAAAAATAGACAGCGGTTCAATACATAAATCTTGCTTGGAATATTTTGAAGATAATGATGAGAAAAATGAAACGGCGGATTGGAAAAGTTATGAAAATAAAAATTTTGATATTTCTTTTAAATATCCTTCAAATTGGAAAACTCCTGAATATGTTGAAATAGAGAAACACGAAAATTTTGGTTCTTATGGAATTCAAAACACGATTAATTTTAATTCTCACGGATATATAAGAATTATAGATGAGAATAAATTCAAAACTGATTATCAACAATGTTTGAAGGCTAAAGATGAAGGTACATGCGGGAAATCTTTTGGCAGGAATTATAATGAATTGTTAAAACAGATGTCATTTATTGAAAGCTTGCAAAATAAAAATTTAACTGATGATAAAAAAGCAAATTCTTCTGGTATTAATGAATTTAGTTTTGATTGCAATGCTATAGGCGGATATATAACCTTGAGAACAATCCATAATGATAACCTT
>CBDVEN010000071.1:0-3801 GCA_965373025.1 uncultured bacterium
TCAACATAAGTTTTTCTAACTGCTTCCTGAATTCCTTCCTGAAAAATTTTTTCTTTCCCGATTTCTTTTTCAATAATTTCGCGCGGCGCCGTTCCTGGACGAAATCCCTTGACATTCAAATTTTTTCCCATTTCAGAAACAGCCCTGTCTAAATACGGTTTTAATTCATCCGGAGCTAATTCAAAAATTATTTTTATCTTTGACTTCGGCAGTTTTTCAATTGTTGTTTCCATAGATTTTTAATTTAAAATAATTTGTTTTTTATTTTATTTTTCTTCTCGTGTTAACAAAAAAAATTTTATAATGTTTTTCGCAAATATTCAGTAGCTTGTAAAGTGAAATATTTTTTTATTTTATCCGAATTATAAAATTCTTTTTTTAAAATCAAAGGTTTAATTTGATTTAACTTTTCTGCTCCTTCTAAAATTTTGCTGTTAAATAATACGGGATCAATTTCCACGCCGAATTTTTTCTCAACCCATTTTAAAACTATGGAAATCTTATTTTTTTTCTTTTTCAAAATGCAATAAAAATCAAAAACATCTTTTGGTTCGTTTCTTTCAAAAATAGTGTGGGCTTTGTTGGTCAAAATATCTTCAATTGAATCAATTTTAAGGTTAAACTCCTTATTCTTTTTTGGTTTTTTAATATCAGGGAAAGGATAAAAAACAAATTCAACTTTTAAAACGCTTTTATTTTTATTCAGCCAAAATTCATAGCGATTAAATTTTTTATGCTCTTCAATTTTTTTGATTTTCAGATTTTTAGAAACTTTAAGAATTTCATTCAGAAGATATTCATCGGGAAATAAATCCTGAGAAAAGAAATCTAAATCTTGCGATAAGCGATGCTGGAGATATTGATGAGCAAGAGCGGTTCCGCCAGACCAAATAAAATGGCAGGATAAATCGCTTTTTCCGATTTCTTTTAAAGCGTCTTTTTGAAAATTGGTTAAAATTTTAGCCATATTGTTTTAAAAAACTTTGAAGAATCTGTTTTACATAACGATTGATTTTTAATTTTGGCAGATATTTTTTTAAAGTTTTTCTGTCTAAAACTCCCCAGTCGCCATATTCAATTTTTCTCTGCAAATACCAAATCAAAACATCAGGATTTTTCAAATCCATTTTCTTGACATCATAATCCCAAATGTATTTTTGAGTAAGTTTCATTAAAAAGTTTTAGAAAGATTCAATTAGAAATTTTTATTTACTAATTTTCAAATCCGCCAATTACCCAATCAAATTCATTTTGCCAATTCCGGGTTGGACATCTCCATCCTATAGAATCTGGATGGGGTCGTCCGCTGGTTTCCATATCGGTAATACCGAGAACAAAGAAAGCGCCTTTGCTTGCATCACAACCACAGTAGCCAGCGGGATAACGATAATATCTGTAAGGACCGCATCCTCCAGAGTAACTTGGATCTCCGGGAACTTTTCCTAATAATCCTTCTGTTTCCAAAGCAGTGATAAATCCATCGCTGCCATCAGCGTTACAATATCCCACATCCCATTCACCGCAACAAGCATCGCCAGTAGGAGAAGGATAACGATTATGATTTAAATGATACATTTTTAACGCTTTAACTATTTGTTGGGCATTAGCTATTCTTGTCGCGTCTCTCGCTTTTTCTCCAGCTTTATTTAAACTCACCAAAACTATTGTCGCTAAAAGCCCGATAATGGCGATAACAACTAAAAGTTCAATGAGAGTGAACCCCCCCCCTAATACTTTTTTGTTTTGTTTCATAGATTTGTTTTTTAAAAATTAGAAATAAAGTTATCCACAGCTTACACTTGACAATATTTTTAAATGTGTTACTATGTAAATGTGATGACACTCTGGAGTGTTCCCGCGAGGGAGTAGCTCCAGATTTTTTTTACTTCAATTCTATCTTGTTTCGTCATTCTGAACGGAGCGTAGCGTAGTGAAGAATCCCGAGTCATTCTGAGACAGCAGCCGAAGAATCCCGTTATTTAGCGTGAGATTCTTCGGTCGTTCTGCTGAACTCTCTCAGAATGACAATAAAAGAAATTGACTCTTTTAGAATGACATCTATTTTGTCATTCTGAACGATAGTGAAGAATCCCGCTCTTGCTTCGTCATTCTGAACGATAGTGAAAAATCCTGAAAAATTAACTTTTAACTTTATGACTTTAAACTTTCAATTTACTTCCCCATTCCTCTCAACGCTTTTATCCTTTCTTCAATCGGCGGATGGGTTGTGAACATTTTTGTCAGCCAGCTGATTTTTTTTCCTTTAAACGGATTGGCGATATAAAGATGGGCGGTTGCTTTGTTCGCCGCTTTTAACGGTTCAGAATCAGCGGAAATTTTTTCCAAAGCCGAAGCAAGCCCTTCTGGATAACGGGTGAGCAAAGCGCCGTTAGCGTCGGCCAAGAATTCCCGCTTGCGGGAAATCGCCATTTGGATAAGTTTGGCGATCAAAGGAGATAAAATTGAGAGAATAATCGCCGCGACAAAAATTATCATTCCGATTTGCCCGCTGTCCTTGCTGTCGCGGCGGCCTCCGCCAAACCATGACCATCGCAGGAAAAAATCCGCCAGAAGGGTGACAAAACCGACTAAAACAACAACAACAGTCATCAATAAAATATCGCGGTTGCCGATATGCGATAATTCATGGGCGGCAACTCCCTCAATTTCCGAACGGTTTAATTTATTTAAAAGCCCCTGGCTGAAAACAACAACCGCGTGTTTTGAATCCCGGCCGGTGGCAAAAGCGTTTGGAGCGGCTTCGTCCATAATATAAATTTTCGGCATTGGCAAGCCGGCGGTAATGCAAAGATTTTCCACAATGCGATAAAGTTCAAGATTATTTTCTTTGGAAATCGGATGGGCTCTGCTCATTTTCAAAACAATTTTGTCAGAATACCAATAACTGGTAAAACTCATTAAAACGCTGAAAATAACCGCGCCGATTAAAATCAGGTAACTGTCCATTACATAACTAAAAATCCAGCCGAGACAAATAATAAAAATCAAAAACACGCTTATTAAAAGATAAGTTTTTTTAATGTTTTTGTCAGATTGGGTGTAAAGAGTCATAGTTTATTAGAATTTTACATCAACCGGTTTTCTCGCTGCTTCTTCTTCAATTTCAAAGAAATCACGTTTGCCGAATTTTAACATTTCAGCAATCAGATTGTTCGGGAAAACTTGAATCTTAATATTGAAGTCGCGGACATTGCCGTTGTAAAATCTCCGAGACGCCTGAATTTTGTTTTCAGTGTCGCTCAATTCCCTCTGCAGTTCTAAAAAGTTTTCGTTGGCTTTCAAGTCCGGATAATTTTCCGCCACGGCAAAAAGCGATTTCAAAGTTCCGGCAAGCATATTTTCCGACTCGCCCTGTTCTTTGACGGTTTTAGCGGACATCGCGCTTGTTCGCGCTTCAGTCACTTTTTCAAAAAGTTCTCTTTCGTGTTTTGCATAGCCCTTGACCGTCTCCACTAAATTCGGAATTAAGTTATAACGCCGTTTTAACTGAACATCAATGTCAGACCAGGCTTCGTCAGTCCGGTTTTTTAATTTGATCAGCCCGTTGTAGATTGAAACAACCCAAAGACCGATCGCAACCAAAAGACCGAGTGGAAGCAGTAAATAAATACTCATATTTTTCCTTTCTTTAGCAAAAATAGAAAAAATCTATTTATTGCTTTTAATGATTATTACATTTAGAACTTACTCGTTTGACAAAAAAAATGTACTTTTGTCATTCTGAACTTG
Source organism: uncultured bacterium (assembly GCA_965373025.1). Classification (GTDB taxonomy): domain Bacteria; phylum Patescibacteriota; class Minisyncoccia; order JAHIHE01; family DAOWLE01; genus DAOWLE01. Next base: position 3,751 of record CBDVEN010000071.1, read on the forward strand.
TTTCAGAATCTGTTCCAAAATCCCCCCTGCCCGCCATTGCTTCGTTATTCT
>CBDVEN010000072.1:0-3786 GCA_965373025.1 uncultured bacterium
CTCCTTCCTCTCCTTCCTCTCCTTCCTCTTCAAACAGTCTAATTTTAATTCCTTCAACTTTTTTTATCTTTTTTTCAGTTCTTTTGCTTTTTCTCATCTTTTTCCTCCTATTTCTATTTCCACTATAGCAAATTTAAGCCGTTTTGTCAAGTTTTTGCCCTTGCCAAAATATTTAAAAAGAAATATAATGAAAGAAATCCAAAACATCTATAAAAATTTCTAATTTCTAATTAACTTAATTATTCTAATCAAATTCCAAATCCCAATTTCTAATTTCTAAATTATTTTTTTGTCATTGATCATTAGATATTGGTTATTGGTTAGGTCAATTAGAAATTAGGGCAATTTTAAAAATATGCTTTCAATCAACAATTTAAAAGTCGGGACAAAAATTAAAATCAACGATGAACCGTTTGAGGTTCTTGAAGTCCAGCATTCAAAACTCGGCAGAGGCGGAGCGATTTTGCGGACAAAAATAAAAGGCCTGATCAGCGGCAGTATTTTAGAAAAAAATTACAAGGGCTCGGATAAATTTGAAGAAGCGATTTTGGAACAAACTAACGCCCAATATCTGTATCGCCAAAAAGACGATTTTTATTTTATGGACGAAAAAACTTTTCAGCAATTTACTCTTTCAGAAAAACAATTAAGCGAAGCAAAAAATTATTTGATTGAAGAAATGTCGGTAAAAATTCTGAATTTTGAAAACCAGCCGATTAAAGTTTCCTTGCCGCCTGAAGTAAATTTAAAAGTTATTGAAGCGCCGCCGGGAATCAAGGGAAACACGGCTGAAAGCGGAACAAAAATTGTCACTTTAGAAACCGGAATGAAAATAACCGTACCGCTTCATATTGAACAAAATGATGTTATAAAAGTTAAAACCGGAAGCGGGAAATATGTTGGGAAAATTTAACTTTTTATATTCCTCTGATTTCAATTTTCTTTACATACGGCTCTAAAATTTTTCCAAAACTTTTTAACTCATCATCGGAATATGGTTTAATCTTTTTGAATTTTTTATCCAATGTTTTTTCGTTTCTAAATTGTTGAATGGCGAAAATTTCGGCTTTTTCCAAAACGCCCAAATTTTTCAGCCATTTTTTTATTTTGCCAATTTCTTCTTGATTAACAATTCCTGGCGCAACTGTTGTTCTTAATTCAAACGGAATTTTGCTTTTGCAAATAATTTTTAAGGACTCTTCAATTTTTTTTGTGTCAATTTTAACTCCACTGGCTTTTTCGTATTTTTCCGGAGAGGACTTAACATCTACGGCAAAATAATCAATTAATTTTTTTTTAATTAGTTTTTTTATCATCAACGAATCAGATGCGTTAGTGTCAAGTTTAACGGAAAAGCCAAGTTTTTTAATTTTTGAAATAAATTCCGGCAAGTCCGAATTAATCGTCGGCTCTCCGCCAGTAATAGAAACTCCGCTTAATAATTCTTTTCTTGATTCTAAAAATTCAAAAAATTCTTTTTGTGAAATTTTAATTTGGGCTGTTTCGCCGCAATAACAATAATCTGCCAATTCAGGATTTTGGCAAAACGGGCATCTGAAATTACAGCCCATTAAAAAAACAACCGCGGCAATTTTTTCCGGATAATCAATTAAAGATAATTTTTGCAATCCGCTAATTTGCATAATAATTTACTTGCCAAAAATCACCAATTCTCCAAATAAAATCCAAGGAAAAATCGCGTCTCCGAAATTTATTCTTTCTTTGGAAATGCCTTTTATATTTTTCAGCATTCCAACTAAATTTCCTGAAATCATTGTTTCGCTTAATGGATATTTAATTTTTCCATTTTCAATATAATAACTGTTTCTCACAACTCCGGAAAAATCTCCGTTATCACTTGGATTTCCGCCAGAGAATCTTGAAAGCAATATTCCTTTTTTAACTGATTTTACTAAATCCTGAAAAGATTTATTTCCCGGCTCAACAATATAAGCGCCGCCGGAATTTACCGCTCTTGCTTTTCCAATTTTTTTAGAGCCGTACAAACTTAATAAAAATGTTTTTAAAATTCCGCGCTCAATAATCACGCTGTTTTTGGCTTCAAATCCGTCTCCAGTAATAAAATAATTATCAGCGATTTCTTCTGAAATCGGTTTTGAATAAAGAGAAAATTTTGCGTCTGCGATTGATTTATTTAATTTATCTTTAAAAACAGAAGTGTTGGTAATTAAAGAATAATCACTCAAAAAACTTGTTACATAACCGATGAAATCCCCCAAGCAGTCCGGAGTAATAATCACATCTCCGATTATTTTTTCCGGAAATGTTTTTGTATTTATTTGCTCTTGGGATTGTTTTAATAATGTATCTATAGATCCGGAATCTTTAAACTCTTTATTTAAATTTTTTAACGAAAAAGATGTTTCGCCGAAAGGAGATCTTTTTTTTCTATTCTTTGAAGTAAACATAGTGTCAAAATTATAAATTCCCTTTTTGGAAACAAAGTCAACTCTGTTTGAATTTTGAAAATAACTTTCTGTTTTTATAAAATCAAAATTTATCTCTTCTAAAATTACTTTTGGATATTTTTCTTTAGCGTATTTTAAAAATGATTTTAGTCTGTCATACATTAAATCAAGTTTGGGTTTTTCCGGTCCTGAACGAAATATTTTTGCTGGCTGTTTTTCAGAAATGTCATTCGCTAAATCTGCTTCTGTCGCTTTAGCAATTTCCATTACTTGTGAAACAGTTTTATCAATTGAATTTTTGTCAATTTTATTTATTCCGATTGAACCTTTTTTATTATTAAGAATCGCGGTTAAAGCCAAATTAGCATCAATCGTTGTTCTTAATAAATTTATTTTTCCGGAAGCGACATTAAGTTCATTTTTTTCTCTGAATTGCAAAATGCTTTGCGCTTTTTCCGCGCCGGCTTTTTTTAAAGATTCAAGAGAATATTTTATAATTTCTTTTTGTTTCATAATTATTTTCCTCCGATATTAACTTTGCATTTTATCGCCGGTCCGCCTTCTGATGTTGGAATCCATTGTTTTTTTCCGCACATTCCGCTGCAGTTCCATTTCATTTCATCAGAAATCATATCCACGCTTTTTAAAACATCAAAACCAATTCCGGAAATTGTCGTATCCCGAAGCGCTTTTCCTAATTTTCCGTTTTTAATTTCATAACCCAAAGTTACTCCGAACATAAACTCGCTGGTTGAATCCGCTTCTCCGTTATTATATTTTATTAAATAATATCCGTCGTTAATAGAAGAAATCATTTTTTCTAATTTGTCTTTTCCCGGTAAAATCGCCGTATTCCTCATTCTGATTATCGGCTCGTCGGAAAATTGGAACGCGCGCGCGTTTCCGGTTAATTCCATATTAAAATGTTTGGCGGTTTCTTTATTGTGCAAAAAACTTTTCAAAATTCCGTTTTCAATAATTTTCGCGTCTTTTGCTTTTGTTCCTTCATCGTCAATAAAAACCGGAACCGGACATAATTTTCCAAAGGCGGTGTTTGCAAAATCAATAAGATTAATTAACGGACTGGCAACTTTTTTATTTAAATATTCGCCGGCGATTGAACCGCCTAAAACATAATCCGCTTCAACAGTATGGCCAATCGCTTCGTGCGCTAAAATTCCGGCAAGTTCCGCGTCTAAAATACAATCTTTAATTCCTGCTTTTGGATATATCCCTTCTTTCTTTTTTAAAAGATGCTCGTACTGCTGGCTTATTTTTTTAAAAAGCAAATTCGGTTTAGAAAAATTATCTTCAAATTCTCCAAACCCGCCATAAACATCAGCCAGTTCAATCGGCT
>CBDVEN010000073.1:0-3744 GCA_965373025.1 uncultured bacterium
GGCGAGGATATATATCCTCGCCTTCTTTTATTTAATATTTTTTTCACTTGATAGTTAGAAATTGTTATTTTATTTTTTTAGTTTTTCAAAGAAGCCAAAAGCGCTTCTGCCCCGCCCTTTTATCCTCCGCTAAAAAATTTTGATAAAATAAATTTATCTGTTTTCTTTAATGGAAGTAGAGAGAGATATTAAAATGAGCGGGACTAAAAGCGCTTCTGGCTTCTTTAATAAATTATGAATTTCCCACCTGCTACGCTATAGCATTGTAAGCAAGCAAGATTTTCATTTGACATTTTTCTTTTAAAAGATATAATGATGATAGAAACAATAGAAATAAATTTTAAAAAGGAAAAAATTTTATGGCTACTCAAATTGCTAAAATTCCAAATGCTCAAGATAATCTTGTTAAAAAATACAAGGAGCTTTTTCGTTTTGTTGAAAGAACAGGAGAAGAAATTTTTGTTTTTCCAAAAAAATATAAAGTTGGAATTAGCTTAAAGCCGATTGATGTTTTAAGAAAAGAATTTGAGATAATGGACGCTTTGGGTAAAATTCAAAGAGGCAAGAAAGAATATTCAAAAGGCAAATCAGAAGAATTTGGAAGTTTTTTAAAAAAGAAATATCCTAAATATGCCAAAATTTTCTCTAAAAATTCTTAAGTCAAAAGATTTTGAAAAATCATTTGTCAAGCTGCCTCAAAATATTCAGATTCTTGCTATCAAGAAAATTACTTTATTTAAAGATGAGCCGTTTAGTCCGCAATTAAAAACTCACAAACTTAAAGGTGAACTTCAAGATTTTCATTCTTTTTCAGTCAACTATCAATATCGCGTTCTTTTTGAATTCTTAAACAAAAGTAAAGTTTTGTTTTACGATATTGGAACGCACGAAATTTATAAATAAGTTTTTTATTTTTTTAATTTTCCACCTCGCATTATTTAATGCGGGATATTTTTAAATTCACAAAATATATTTTTAAACTTAAAAATAGAGGAGGAAGGAAAACAAGAGTGCTCTTATTTCATTAGGAGAATATTCTTTTTATTTATTTTTTTTAATGTGCAATTCTACCCTCAACCTAAAACAGGTTCAGAGCTTTTTAAAATCCGCAACTCTATTTGGCTTTGCCAAAATTCAGGTTGTGAATTTTAAAAAAAGAAAGGGAAAGAGATTTATTATTGACAAGGATCTTTTAATTCATTCCATGTCTCGCCTTCGAATGTTCCACAAACTACACACGGGTTTGCGGAATGTTTAGAAAAGCGATCTTGTTCTTTATTAGGAACAAAAAGGTGTCCTTTCTTTTCTCTTACTGTTATTTTTCCTGACTGAATGTTTTTCACTGCTTTCTTTAGTTTCGCTATCTTAGAATCTATTATCTGACGCTCTAAAATTGATTCTCTGGTATTTTCATCTTTAATGCTCTTCGCTCTCTCTTGTAAATCTTCAATACGTCTTTTCATTGCTTCTACCGCCCTTTCCGCAATCATCGGTGCAGCTCCCTCTCTACTTTCGTCCGTATTTATTCCAGAAACTTTCTTGCCGACTGTACCGCCGGTTACATCTTCTGTTATCATTTTTGCTTCCATCAATCAACTAAAATTTAATTAACTGAAACGAAGCAAAATTTTTTATTTCAACAATTCAGAAGTTTGTAGTATTGACATTATATTTCTTCTCTTTCCCTTTTTACCCTGTTAGATAGTGCGTATCTAACCTGCCCGTATTGCTTCACTCGCCAGAAACGCTGTCCACCCGAAGCGTTTCGGCAACGATGCGGACGGGTATCTGCTGCGGGCTGGCAAAACGATGCAGGCGGGTTAAGGGTTTTTTAATGTGCTGCCTCCTTTTTATCCCGTTGAATTTTATTTTGTAAAATTTATTCGGGATACTCTCTCTTTTGTTAAAGAGAAAAATGAAGAAGAACTATCATTCATTCAAAATTAAGGCAGTATCGGCAAAAATCTTTTTTGTAATTTTTACCCGCGGCATTTGTTTCCGCCGGCTCCGTTAATTCAGGATAAATATTTCTTGCCCCATAGCATTTCTAAGAAATTGCTTCGGGGTCTCCTCTTCATATTTCTCTCTGACAAATAATTGAAATTAAATAAGCGGCTTCTTGCCCGCCCAAATTCTTTTAAGAAATTTTGGCGGGCGGGAGAGAGCCGCCTATTAATTAATTATAAAATCAATAATTAAATAGTCGTATAAAGCTCTCCCTTCTTTATATATTTCAAAACTATTTTTTAAAAGAAATTTTTGTCTTTTATTTTATTCTACATCATAGCATATAAATTTAACCTTGTCAAGAGCTAGATTTTCCTTTATTCTTTTGCTTTTTTTATTGTGCTTTTTTAAAATCCATGGCTAAACTTGCTAAATTTTTAAAATTGTTTTATACTGAAAAAGTAAAATTAAAATTATAAATAATGGCAATAAAAACAGACGATAAAAAATCACCTCAAATGAAAAAGGCCTTTAATGAATCTAAGGATCTTTTTCGCTTGCCTAAAGTCGGCGAAAAAATTGAAGGTAATGTTTTGTCAATCGGCACAAATAATCTTTTAATAGACATTGGTCCGGTTGGCGCGGGAATTGTAATGGCCCGCGAACTTAATGACGGATTGGGAACTGCGCAAGGATTAAAAATAGGCGATAAAATAACCGCTACTGTTTTGGAACAGGAAAATGAAGACGGTTATGTAGAGCTTTCTTTACGGGAAGCGTCTTATGATAAAGTTTGGCAAAACTTAAAAGATAATATGGAAAACGGAGATATTCTCACGACAAAAATATTAGACGCTAACAGAGGCGGATTAATTGTTGAGATGAGCGGAATATTCGGTTTTTTGCCAGTTTCCCATTTAACGCGCCAGCATTATCCGCGAGTAAAAAACGGAGACAGAGACAAAATTTTAAGCATTCTTAGAAATTATATTAATCAGATGTTTAAAGTTAAAATTATTGATATAGACAAAAAGGGAGAAAAACTGATTCTTTCGGAAAAAGCCGTTGAAGAAGACAAAACAAAAGAATGCATTAGTAAATTTAAAGTCGGCGATGTTGTTGAAGGCGTTATCAAAGGAATTGTTGATTTTGGCGCTTTTGTGGGATTTGGCGACGATTTGGAGGGATTAGTTCATATTTCTGAATTAGATTGGAAATTGATTGATAATCCTAACGATGTTGTTAAAGTCGGCGAAAAAGTTAAAGTAAAAATTATTGATATTACTGGATCAAAAATTTCATTAAGTTTAAGAGCTTTGCAAAAAGATCCATGGGAAAAAGCGGGCGATAAATATAAAGTTGGGCAGAAAGTTGAAGGCGAAATCACAAAAATCAACCAATTTGGCGCTTTTGTCCAATTAGATGAATATGTGCACGGATTAGTCCATATTTCTGAAATCAAAAAAGATGAGGAAAAGGGAAAATTGCTTGAAGTAAATAAAAAATATAAGTTTAAAATACTTTCTTTTGAGCCAAAAGAGCATAGATTAGGATTAGTTTTAGTTTAAAAGTGGATAACTTGTGAATAAGTGTGGATAAAAAAACAGCTCTTAAAATATTTTAAGAGCTGTTTTTTTAAATAAATCCTATTTTTTCTTTTAAATAAGCAGAATTTCGGACTTTAGTATTGACAAATGGGAAATTAGGTGATATACTAAAAGTGTTAAGATGAAAATATAAAAAAGAAATTCAGGTGGAAGAAAATTCTTCACAAATAATATTTATTTGCGGGAAATT
>CBDVEN010000074.1:0-3628 GCA_965373025.1 uncultured bacterium
ATTTTTCAAAGTGTTTTTTGGTCGTTATCATATTTTTAAAATTAAAGTGAATAATAATTGTAAATAATTTATCTTTTGACTTTCTATTTTCTTTCTACTATAATATAACTATAGAATTAATAAAAAATAAAGTCAAGCAATATGCTTACTAAAAAACAAAAACAGGTTCTGGATTTTATAAAAACATACGGAAGCAAAAAAAAATATGCTCCCTCTCTTGACGAGATAAGAAAGCATTTTAAACTTGCCTCTGTTTCTACCGCTCATTATTATGTTTCACGACTTCAGAATTCAGGATATCTGAATAAAGAAAATAATCAACCGCGATCAATTTCTCTAACCGAAGAAAAGGAAACAGTTGAAATTCCTATTGTCGGAGCAATTGCCGCCGGACAACCAATAGAAGCAATAGAAGTTTCTGATGAGACAATTGCGATAACCAAAAATGAAATCGGCAAATCCGGCAATCATTATGCTTTGCGCGTTCAGGGAAACAGTATGATTGATGAAGGAATTTTTGACGGCGATATTGTTGTAATTAAACAACAGCCGACAGCTTACAATGGACAAACAATAGTAGCCATTATTAACAACAACGAAGCAACATTGAAAAAAATCTATCGGGAAAAAGACAGATTCAGATTACAGCCCGCCAACCCATCTCTTTTTCCAATCTATACGAAAGAGTTAGAAGTAAGAGGAATTGTAATAAAAATTATTAGAAATTTTGAAAGACAAATTGAAAGGGAAAAAGCGTCAGACCGTAAACTGCAAAGAAGGATTGATTATTCGTGGGATTTTAACGGCGCCAAAACAAAACCTTATACACATGGACTGCACACTTATCCGGCGATGTTTATTCCTCAAGTAGCGCGAAGATTGCTTTTAACATACAGCCAAAAAGGAGACACTATTTGCGATATTTTCTGCGGATCAGGGACCGCTTTGATTGAAAGCAAATTATTAAACCGCAATTCTTACGGGATTGATTTAAACCCGTTGGCGATATTTTTAGCAAAAGTTAAGGCAACGCCGATAAATCCGCAATTACTTTCAAAGGAATATATAAAACTTTTAACGAGAATTAATAAAATTAAAAATGCTGGAACAGAAAAACCTCAATTTAAAAATCTTGATTTTTGGTTCAAAGATAAAGTAATAACAGAATTGGCGAAAATTAAAAAAGCAATTAAAGAAATAAAAAATGAGAAAATTCAAAATTTTTTCTTAGTCGCCTTTAGTGAAATAGTTCGAAAATCATCAAATACGAAAAACGGGGAGTTTAAATTAGTAAGAATTAAAAAAGAAAAATTAGAAAAATATAATCCAAATGTATTAGAAATTTTTAAGCGAAAAGCGGAAGCAAACATAAAAGGAATGGAGGAATTTTACCAAAACGCTGATAAAAAATCTTGGACTAAAATTATACTCGGAGATTCTTCAAAAGATAATGGCATCAAAGAAAACTCAATAGATCTTATTATAACTTCTCCGCCTTATGGAGACAGCAGGACAACTGTTGCTTATGGCCAATTTTCAAGGCTTTCCGCGCAATGGATAGATATTTTTGATAATCCGGATAATGCTTCTGGAGTAGACAATGAGTTGCTCGGCGGCAAAGCAACAAAAGATTTAATTCACTCTCTTTCTTCAAATTATCTTTCAGAATCGCTGAAAAAAATTGCGAAAAAAGATGAAAGGCGAGCAAAAGATGTTTTAAGTTTTTATATTGGATTAAACAAATGTTTGACGCGGGCGTACAAAATACTTAAACATAAAAAATATTTCTGTATTGTAATAGGCAATCGTCTTGTAAAACAAGTAAGGATACCGACTGATTTTATCATTGTTGAATTAGTTCAAAAAATTGGGTTCACCTGCGAAGATATATTTGTTAGGAATATTCCCGGCAAAAGAATGCCAATTAAAAATTCACCAACAAATATCGCCGGTGAATCAGAAGAAACAATGACAAAAGAGAGCATAGTGGTGCTTAGAAAGAATTAAATCAATTTTATTCTCTTAGAAAAACAATTATCAAGCTTTCTAATTTTTACTCGAAAACCAGTGCCGTGATTTCTAACAGAACCGTTAGGACGATAATACATTCTAAAATCAACAACTATATCATCAGCTCTGATTCTTTTTTTAAATAATTCAAAGTCAAAATCTTCCAAAAGATAAGCTTCATTGAAATGAAAATATTCAATCTCTTTAATCATTTTAGTATTTGCTAAGACATAAACAAGGGCAGGCAATTTTTTATTAAACTTATTTTTAACTGATTCCATATCCCAAAATATATTAATCCTTTTGCCCTTTCCTTTTACTCTAATTTTATTTTTTTCAACTGACAACTTTAAATTTTGATTATTATATCTTTTACAAGAAAGTGTGCTATGTAATTCTTTGGATCTTTGATTATCCCTTTTTGAATATCCAAAATTATCAAGCAATAATCTATCACGATCCCCACCATTTGGAAGTGGTTCAAGCGTAAATAATGTCATCATTGACTTGGCGTTTTTACGATATGATTTTAATTCCGCAACTTCTTCTATATCCGGCAAGGGAATATTATTCTCTCTAATTCCCAATAAATCTTCTAAAGTTTTGCCGATGCCAGTATCGCCGCGACGATGAGTTTTAACAAAACCCTGCTTTTTTATTTCTTGAAGTTTCTTTTTAAATGTTTTTAGATTCATATTATTTTACGAAATAATCAAGAGGTTTCTTATAAATGTCCGCCAATTCCTTTAATTCGGCTACATCAATTCTGCGTTCGCCTCTTTCAATTTTTGAAATATACGATTGCGGCTTCTCAAGTTTTTCCGCAACTTCTTCTTGTTTTAAACCAGCTTCAATTCTAGCTTTTTTAAGCTTTTCAACTACACTTTTATACTTTTTTGAATAAATTGATTTACTCATATATTTTTAGTATATATCCTATTATAGTATATCCCAAAACAGGTTATACTAATTTTAAGAAGTTCCTTCAAATTTTATCCAACAAATACTGTTAAATAAAAAAAACGGAATTCTTGAATTCCATTTTTTTATTCAGTGGACCTAACGGGAATCGAACCCATATTTCCGCAACTTGCCCGCCTAAATTTAGTGGACCTAGGGAGAATTGAACTCCCGTCTCCGCAATGCGAATGCGGCGTCTTACCACTGGACTATAGGCCCATTTAAAAATTTGGCGGGTGAACAAATGCGGTGTTCTACCATTAAATTATAGGCCCATTTAAAAATCTAAAATTTAAAATTAATGCAATTTGTGGTATAATGATATTAGAAAAAAGCCGAAATGGCGAAATTGGCAGACGCGCTAGCTTTAGGAGCTAGTCTCCTTTTGGAGGTGAGGGTTCGAGTCCCTCTTTCGGCACTAAACCATTAATTTAATTATACTCAAAATTCCAAAAAAAACAATAGGAATTATAAATTTATGAAACATATTAAACCTTTAATTTTGGTCATTCTTGACGGCTGGGGAATAAGCGCGAAAAAAAAAGGAAACGCAATCGCTCAGGCAAAAACTCCTACAATTGAAAAATTGAACCGTTTTTGGCCGCCGTTTTATTTAAAAGCGTCGGGAATCGCGGTCGGGCTTACGTGGAAAGAGCCG
>CBDVEN010000075.1:0-3625 GCA_965373025.1 uncultured bacterium
AACTTTTGCTTCTCCAATAGATGTAATAGTATCAGCCGCGCCGACAAAATTTATCTGCACTTCAGCTTTTGCGCCTTCTGAATATGAAGATTCATCTGTTTTTATTGATAAAATTTCCGCAGAAGCTCCTTGAACAACCCATCTAAAATACAAAGCATTGGAAATCATCTCATTTTGATTATTATAAAATTTTATTTCGGCTAAATACGATTCAGGTTTTTCAAAAAACGGCATTTTATATTGAATATTTGTTTTCTCGCCGGACGCAAAAACAATAGTTTCTTTTTTAATGTTTGAAACTTCAAGCATATTAGTCATCCTTTCGTAAATAACAATCTGGCATTGAGCGGCAATTGCATTAGTTGAAGGATTCTCTCCGACAAATTTTATTTCCACTATTTCATTTTTTTCAAATCCAATTCCGGCAGTCGGATGTTCTTCTGAATTATTTTTTAAAATTTTAGCTTCTTTAATGTATAAAAAATTATCACTGCTTTGAATATTTATTGGAATATCTTTCCAGCCCAAAGGAATTCCTTTTTTAGTCATTAATTTTACTCTAAATTTATAAACTCCGCTCATAATATTAGCTGGAAGAGAATAATTAAAAGTAACATTCAGTTTTCCGTCGGGATAGATAACAAGCGCTTCATTAAATATTTTCTCATCAATAATAATTTTTTCCATTGATAAAGATTCGTCCTTTATTAAATTAAATTTATAAACAATATCGGAGATAACATAATCTTCGCTGTTCCAAATAACAAAATTTCCGCTCAAAGCATCTCCTTCCGCAAAATAAGTATTTGGCGAATTGAGATTAAATTCGTTCACATAAACACTCGGCGCGATAAAAGCCTGGGCAAAGTTTATCGCGGTTAAAATAAAAACTAAGCAAAAACCGAAAATAAATAAAAAGTTTTTTTTGTTCATAGATTTAATTTAAATAATTAAAAAATATTAAATACAAAATTTATTCCATTAACCTGCTCACTTGAACAACCGCTAAATTAAGCGCTTCCTCCGCGGTTATTCTACCCAGAACAACCGATTCAATCATATCGGCAAAAATTGATTCAATTCTTTTATCGTCAACCTGCCGCCAATTTTGCGCGGTGAGCGCTTGCTCCGCAAAAACTCCCAGATAAATATCGTCAATCTGCTTAATTACTAAATCCCGGCGCGCGGTCGGCTTTTCTGTTTCAGCCAAATATTTTTCTAAATTTTCTTTTTGAGCAATATATAACATAAAATCCCAGGCCTCGGTTGGATGAGAGCTTAAAGACGAAACCGCGTTAGCCCAATAATTGGCGTAATTTACATCAACTTCAGAACCGTTAATTTGCGGAATCGGCGCAACGCCAAAATTCAGTTTTGCCGCTTTGGCTTTAATTGTCGGAATGTGATAAGAATAATTAAACATCATTGCGGCTTTTCCTTCATAAAAAGAATCAATTGAATAATGCATTCTTGGATTCCATGTATAAACTCTTTTTGACACATTTGCAAAATCAGTATAAAAACGGAGAGCGGTTAAACCCGGCAAATAATCCTTTCTATTAATTTCAATACCCTGATTAAAAGTAGCTGTTGTATTTTTTGGATTAGTCATTTGAACGCCGCTTTGAAGCATTAAAAGCGAAAGAATATCTGTAGAACGATTGACATTTTTCGCCGTGCCAATTGCCGCTCCGGCTCGCGTAATATTTCCGTATTGGTCTATTTCAGTAAGCCGTTCAATAGCGTCTTTAAATTCCTCCCAAGTTTTTGGCGGCTCTGGAATTCCGACTGTATTGAAAAAATCTTTATTATAATACAAAGCCAAAGTATCAACCGAAAAAGGAACTGCGTATATTTTTCCGTCAAAAACAAAATCATAATAAGCAACATCAACAAATTGCTCTTTAAATTCCCGCTCGGTAATTAATTTTTGCGAATCAGTAATTAACTCTTGAGAAATCGGATTAATTTTATCAGAATATCTCGGCATCCAAGAATTATTGACCACAAAAATATCAGGCCCTTTGCCGGCGGCTAAAGCGTCAAGCAATTCTTCTTCATATTCTAAAAAATTCTTTTTGTAATATCTGATTTTAATATTAGGATTGGCTTCTTCGTACGCTTCAATCAATTCTCTCCATTGTCCCGAGTCGTCCCAAAGATTCCAAAAAGTAAGAGTTATTTCTTCGTTTTCATAAGGATCGCGGCAACCGAAACCAGAGACGGATAAAAATATTAAAACTAATGATAGAATAAATAATTTTTTAAACATAATTTCTTAAAATTTATTTACAAAATAAAAGTCCATACCGATATTCATCTATCTCAATTTCTTTTTCAAATTTCAATCCCTCTGCTTCAGCTTCTTTTAAAATAGTTTCCTTGTTAAATTTAATTTTATAATTCGGGCCAAGCGGTTTTTCTTTAATGTCCGGATTCCATTCAATGACTGCCAGCTTCCCCGCTTTTTTTAAAACTCTTTTTGCTTCTTTAAAAATATCTGAACGCTTTTCCGCTTGATATAATAAGTTTGCCATCAAAACTAGATCTACTGACTGGGCTTTAAGCCCTGAACCTTTTGTGTTTTCCAAATTTGCTCGAATTGTTTCAATATTTAAAAAGCCCTCAATTTCTGTTTTACTTTGAACAGACTCTAATGAGGACTCTAAAATATCAATGGCAAAAACTTTTCCCTGCCCGCCGACTAATTTAGCAAGGGGCAAAGTATAATAACCTGCTCCGCAGCCAAAATCAGCGATATTAAATCCTTGGGAAATTTCTAATTTTTCCAAAATCAAAACCGGATCGGTTAATTTTCTAATTTTGTTTTTGTCTGTCATTTTTGTTAAAAAAAGTTATCCACATTTCTATTATTATTATAATACAAAACAAAATTTTAAACAATAAAAAAAACCGAGGACTTGGTTTTTTTAAAAAAATAAAATTTTTTATACCTTATTCCTCGGCTGGTTTTTTTGTTTAGCGATTGTGATTTACCAATAGCGTGGCGTGTATCCGAACGGCGTCAGTGCTACCTCCTCTCCATTCACCTGAATTGTTCCTTTCGTTACTAGCGTTCCAGGAAAATGGAAATAGATGTATCCATCATGATCGTCTATTGCGGTCTTGATGCGTCCTCCTACTCCAACTCCCGGTTCCGGCGTAGTAAATTCATTAAGAGCAATTCTTAATCCCTTTCTATACAATGTAAATGGTCTATAAGAACCATCGGCACTGTTATAGAAATCTACTGGCGCTCCGCTGTATATCGCCCACCGCACATTATTCGTTTTCTCTTCGTGCGTCTTTCCCGAAACACTGCCTAACTCTATTGTTGTGAATTCTATCAATTCGACAGGCATTGTCATCGTTGCTCCGCCAAGATTATTGGGGACAATTTTCATTGGTTGATTGTAGTAACCAGGGGAGTATTTCACAACATCCCTGCAGTCAAAATCGTACGCCTCGCCTGCCATCGCTGGAATACCAACATTTGCTATCAATACCACAATTACCAACAAAAGCTCTACCACAATCAATCCTTTATTTCTTTTCATTTTTCTTTTATCACCCCCTAATTTTTCCCACTCCCTTTTTTAGTAGGAGAAATTAGAATAAATTGACG
>CBDVEN010000076.1:0-3547 GCA_965373025.1 uncultured bacterium
TTTATAGTTATATTTGCTCTCTCTCTCATTTTTTATACAGCCTGGGTGTTTACAAAAATATTTTATTTTACACAGAATTTTCTATTGTCGCTATTAGATATTTAATCGATTAAAAAAGAGAACATTTTATATGCAGTATTTTTTAATGATCATTATTCTATTAATAGCTTAATGAACGCATTGAAGGATTTTTTTGAAAAAGTTCAAAATATTACTCAAAACAGTAAAAGAGGAAACGATAAAATAAAAATATCAGATACTAAAGGAATGCCAATAAATATAGAAAAGCATAATGGAATGTTTTCTATCGCAGCAGAAGAACAATTTAAAAGTACATCTTTTATTTCCGTGTTATCTGATTTAACAGGATGGCGATACAAACAATCAAGCTGGATATGGAATAATTTTCAATTAAAAAAGTTTAACAAAGGAATTATCAGGCCTAATAATAAAAATTTTGAGAGTATAATAAAAAAGAAACCTATTTCTTGGGCAATGACAAGCGGATTAAATATTGAGTATACATTAGATCCAAAAAATATTTTTCTAAAATAATTTTTTTATTTTTCTTCCTTCCTCTTTAATCCTTTTTTTTGTTAAATCGCAATATTCCTTTGATATATCAATACCGATGTAATTTCTATTCAAATCAATAGCTGCTAACGCAGTTGTTCCGCTGCCAATAAATGGATCAAGCACTATTCCATTTTCTGGACAAAAACATTGAATAAAATCATATGGTATTTTATTTGGGAAAGTAGCAGGATGTTGATGTTTGAGACGGCTACCGTCTCCGCAAGTTACATAATCCCAAATAGTTCCTCTGCATTTCATGGGATTTATTGTTACTTTTTTTGAAGTTAATGTTTTTCCATTGGTCAGTCGAGTCGCGCAGCCAGTCATTGTTTTTCCTCCGTGTTTGGATGGTATTTTAAGCAGTTCTTTGTTAAAATATTGCGGTCTGTCTCCTTTCAAAAAAATCGGTATATACTCATGATCTACTCTAAATCTTTTTGTCCACCATGCTCCTTCTGCGCCGTGTTTTTTATAAATAACAGTTTCAAAAAGTTTAAATCCAATATTGTCGCACCAATCAACTATTGTGCGAAATGAAGTGAGCGTTTTGCCAAAGTTTTTTGTTTGATCTTGAATTACCATAGCGGTAATGCCCCCGTTTTTTAAAACGCGGAATATTTCTTTTCCTGTTGCGTGTAAGTTATAGCTAAATCCGTTATAATTTCTCACATTATCATAGGGAGGAGAGGTGACAATTAAATCAACTGAATTATTTGGCAGTTTTTTTAATTTTTTAACCGCATCGCCACAAATTATTTTATTAAGAGGCAATTTACCGCTTCTGTTTTTTTCTTGTTGTTTTTCTAATAATAATTCTTTGAACTGTATTTCTTTTTCATTTTTTATCACATCAATAATTATTCCTTGAATGGTAAAATCTTTATTTCTTTTTATAATAATCGGCGCAAGATTTTTATTTGATGGTTGTAATCTAATATGCCCTTGTTCTTTATAAAACTTTTTAAGTGTTGCTTCGCAGTTATCTATTAGCGCGACAACTTTCTGTCCGTTGCTGGCAGTATTTTGTTGTTTTACTAAAACAATATCACCGTCATTTATATTTTCGTCTATCATACTTTCACCAGCAACGCGCAAAGCGTAAAATTTGCCAGAGTGGGGAATTTTGGATTGCGGAACAATAATTGTTTCTTTGTCCTGAATAGCTTCTATCGGATGTCCGGCAGCAATTAATCCAAGAAGCGGAATAGTAATCATTTTTTCTTTTTTGTAAACATCAATCGCTCGCGGCTGGTTTTTTTCTTTTTGCAGATAGCCGGATTCCTGCAATCTTTTAATATGAAAATGCGCGGTTGAAACTGAAGCAAGTTTAAAATGCTTTTTGATTTCTTCCAAAGAAGGGGAGTATTTTTTTTTGTTTCTGTATTTTTCCACAAAATCCAGAACTTGTTTTTGTTTTTTTGTAAGCATAAAATTTGACACTTATTAAGTTATCCACTATACTTTAATTATAATAGAAAATAAATAGAAAGTCAAAAAGTAAAATTTGATTTAGCTTGCAATAAACATTTTAAATAATAAAAGACGAAAAGATTAAGAAAAAAAGTTTAAAATTCTAAACTATATTTGACAGATGAAAAGAGATTTGATATACTTTTAAATAATCAGAACAAACAACATTAGCATATTTGCATCATTAGCATTTATTTGCATTATTCGCATCACAATTATGGCTAAATACGAACTTACTTATATAATCAGCTCTGATATAGAAAAAAACAAACTTGAAGCGATTCATAATGAAATATTAGAACTGATTAAAAAAAACGAGGGCAAGATAAGCGAAACATTAAAGAGTGTCGCTGATTTTGAAATATTTGGCAGGAACAAAAAAGAAAATGCCAAAAAACAAAATCAGGACGAAGACAGGCAAAATGTTCAGAAACAAGAAGATAAAAGCGAGCATTTTTTCACCAGAAAAAAATTGGCTTATCCGATCGGGCAAGCCAAAAACGCTTATTACGCGACAATTGATTTTGAGCTTGAACCGCTTAAAATTAAAATTTTAGAAGACAAATTACGGCTTGAAGAAATAATTTTACGGTACTTGATTGTCAAGAAAGAAATTAAAAAACCAAAAAAGATAAGAGAAAGAAAAATAAAGAAAGAAATATCGCTTCCAGATGAGATAGAAAAAGAAGGAATAGAAGATAAAACAGACGAAATTTCAGAGCCAGTTCCAGGAACCAAACAGGAAGATGAACCTGAAGAACTAGAAAGCGAGGACAAGCCAAAAACCAAAAAGAAGAAAAAAATAAAGTTGGAAGATATTCAGGAAAAATTAGATAAAATTTTAGATATTTAAAAATTAGATAAAATTAAAATTATGAATCTTAATAAAGCAATTCTTATCGGGCGCTTGACCCGGGATCCGGAAGTCAGAACAACAACTTCCGGAAAACAAGTTACCTCTTTTAGCATTGCAAACAATACAACATGGAAAAACGCTGACGGCGAGAAGCAGGAAAAAACAGAATTTCATAATATTGTCGCTTGGGGAAAACTTGGAGAAATTTGCGGGCAATATTTAACTAAAGGCCAGGAAGTTTATATTGACGGAAGAATTGAAACAAGAAATTGGGAAGGCCAGGACGGAGTCCGCAGAAACAGAACTGAAATTATTATGGAAAATATGCAGATGGGACAGCGTTCAAGAAATGAAGGCGGCGGCGGATACGCTCCAGCGCCTTCGGGTTCTTCAAATTTTTCAAACAAGCAGGCAAGCAATCCAGCCAAACCGGAAGAAAATAAAGATGAAGTTCCGGTTATTCAAGTAGAAGAACCGCCGGCAAATCCGGATGACAAAGATGAAATTAAAGTAGAAGATATACCCTTTTAGAAATTGAAATTTAATTAAATTAAAATTAAAAATTCTTATACTATGCAACAAATAAAAAGATCCTGCAAATATAGACAGTAAAAAAATGAAGAAATAGATTAAAAAAATTTATCT
>CBDVEN010000077.1:0-3545 GCA_965373025.1 uncultured bacterium
ATTCGTTAAAATCAAATTCCTGGTTGTTTTTTAAAAATTCCTGAAGTTTTTTAAAAATTTCCGTTTCATCGCCATCAAATAAATCCGCTTCTATTTTTTTCTCTAAAGATTCCAAACTTTTTGGCCAAAGAAGCAAAAATCCCAAAAGCCGTTCCTGGAGTATTTTACTGCGATTTTTTTTGGAAACAAACGCTTGATCAATTATTTCTCGGCGATTGGAATAATTTTGAAAATCCACTTTTATTTAACTCATCATATCAGAAATAATTTCCTCTTTGATTTTTATTTTTTGCCCCAATCGGTTTATCCAATGCGCCTGTTCAATTTTGTTTGGAATTTTTTTTATTTTTTCAAGAAGTGCTGCTGCCGCTTTTTTTTTATCTTCTACTTTATCAATGTCCAAATCAGAAAAAGCGTTGTTAAAATAAAATTCCATAATCGGTTTTTTATTTTTAATCGCCTCAAACCAAGTTTTCGGATTTTGGACCAAACAATCTGCCGGATCTTTTCCGATTTCTTTTGAAATGCTAATCACTTTAATATTTAATCCTTGTTCCAAAGCCAAGTCAATTGTTCTTTTGGTGGCGATTTGTCCGGCAGTGTCAGTGTCAAACGAAAAAGCCAAATTTTCCGAATATCTTTTGAGGATTTTAATCTGTCCTTCAGTCAAAGCGGTTCCGGATGAAGCAGCGACATTTCTTGTTCCCATTTGCCAAGACGCAATCACATCCATATAGCCCTCAACTAAAATCGTAAAATTCCGTTTTCTGATTTCCACTTTTGCCCGATGAAGATTGTAAAGAACTCTGCTTTTGTTGTAGATAAAAGTTTCCGGAGAATTAATATATTTTGCTTTGTCTTCTGAAGATCCAGGCATTACCCGTCCGCCAAATCCGATAATCTCTCCCTGTAAATCCTGAATGGGAAAAATGATTCTGTCGCGGAACCTGTCATAGGCGCTGTTGTTTTCTTTTTTTACCGTCAGTCCTGCTTCAAAAATTTCATTTTTTGAATAACCACGATTAGTTAAATGATTTTCCAAATCCTGCCATTTATCCGGCGCGTAGCCGACTTTGAATTCTTTGATTGTTTCTTCAGTTAATTTTCTTTTCAATAAATATTCTTTGGCGATTTTTCCTCGAGGCGATTTTTTCAAATTGATTTCAAAAAATTCAGCCGCCTCTTCCAGCATCTCAAGAAGTTTTTTCCTTTTGCTTTTCAAAATTGGGTTTTCTTTTTTAATTTCAACGCCGGCTCTTTGGGCTAATGTCCGCAAAGCGTCTGGAAATTCAACACCTTCAATTTTCATTACAAAAGTAAAAATATCGCCGCCCAATCCGCAACCAAAGCAATGCCAAATCTGCCGGTCTGGAGAAACAACAAACGAAGGAGTTTTTTCATTGTGAAAAGGGCAATTTGCTTTCCAGTTTCGCCCGGCTTTTTGAAGTTTAATGTACGAACTAATCACCTCAACAACATCAAGGCGATTTTTTATTTCATCAACAGTATCAGACATAAATTTTACTCAAAATATTTCTTAAAAAACCCGATTAAAATTCCGATGAATAATCCGCTGAAAAGTCCGATTAAAGTATTTAGAAAAATTAGCGGATTTTTTTCAATAATTATCGGCTCGCTTGTTTTGATAAAAAAAATATTTTCCTCCGTGTTTGTCCAGCCGAGATTTTTTGACCTTTCTTTTATTTCTGAAGAAATCGCCGAAGAAATTTTTTTCGCTTCTTCGCGGGTTTTTGTTTTAAATTTTATTTCTAAATATTGCGCTGACATTTTGCTCGCTTTGATTTTCTTTTTTAAATTTCTCAAACTTGCCTTGCTGATATCCACTTCCGCTTTTTTGTAAATTTGCGTAATAAATTCCGGATTGGAAAACCATTTTGCCATTGAATCAACAAACATTTCACTGGCTTTTAAAGCGTAATAATCATCGTAGCGAAAATCAGATGTTTCCTGAATATTTTTTCTTTCTGTTTCCACGGAAAGAGATGTCTCGTAAACTGTCGGCGCAAAAAAACTGAAAATAAAAGCGAAAAATCCAACCAAAAGAGCGGTAATAAAAATTACTTTTTTCTGCTGTTTGATAATTTGTAAATAAGATTTTAATTCCATATTACTCTAATGGCAGTCCTATTGGAAAATTCCCGTCCTTTTCTCCTTTTACTTCTCCGGTTGGAAGCGTCGGAAGATTTTTTAAATTACTTAGATCAAAATCCGGAATTTTCGGCATTTCTATTTCCTTTTTTAATTCGTCAACTCCTTCTAATATTTTCCCGCCATTTTCAATTTTGACGCTTTTTAAAGAATAAATAAAAATTCCGATGACGCCGATCATAAAAATCGTCACCAAAATCCACATAATCCTAATCCGCTCGGCTTCCGGTTTTGACTGGATGTTTTTAATTTTTTCCAAAAGACGCAAAGATTTCATAATTTTTGTTTTTAATTTTTTATCTCGCTTTAAATTTCATTGTAATACATATACCACGATCGTGGTATATGTATTACACTTGTTAAAATATAATTTACTTAATTCTATTTTTAAATTCCTTAATAATATTTTTATACCCTTCTTTTTGAACTATTTCCCATGATTTTTTATAATCTGGCAAAAAACTAATCCATTTAATATCTCTTTTTAATCTTTTCTCATTAAAAAATTTTAAATAAATATGAGAGTGAATGTCATGAAGCGGAATATGTATTTTTGTTTTTTGTGATTCATTTTTGTATTTTTTGCCAGTGTATTTCCATGCTTTTTTTAATTGTTTCAAATCTTCATTTTGAATAAATAATTGATGAATTAATTCATGGGTCAAAATATCAATAAAATAATCTGGATATTTATCATAGACAGGTATTGTTAATGGATCAGAAAACGGAATACATTTGCCTATAACATAACAAATTATTTTATCTTCTTTCCATTTCAACCCGGTTATCCTTGAAAGTTCTGTTAAAATTTTCTTTTCGTCTTTCTTCCATATTTTCTCAACTTTTTTAATGTAATTCAAAACCTTTCTCTGAGAAGGATAATTTTCAGTTTTCGCGTTGCCTTTCTTTTTTTCGCTCCACGATTGATCATAAACCCATGAATATCTAAAAATCACTTTTGAAATTTTCATACCTTTTAAAATGTAATACATATACCACGATCGTAGTATAAGTATTACACTTTATAATTTTAAAATCAAGTAAATTTAAAAAAATAAAAACGCTAAATTTCTATTTCCTCAATTAGAAAAATCCTCACGAATTTATCTATTGAATGAATTCTTATCATATTTTCTAAATCTTTATAAACATCATAAGGCGAAACCCAAACGCTTTTCTGAAGATTTTGAAAACCTAAAGTATACAGAAAATTTCTAAGATCATCTCGCGATTTTCTCATTTTTTCAGGAATATCAAAAATTACCATAATCCATTTTTTATCTTTTCTTTTTTTCAGCTTCAAATCTCTTGAATTTATCTTATATTTTATTCTAAAAGCTTTCTGCATTCCTTTTGAAGTAAGCAAGATTCCTTTT
>CBDVEN010000078.1:0-3545 GCA_965373025.1 uncultured bacterium
TCATATTTCTATCGGTGATGTTGTCAGAAAAGTCCATCAGGAAGTTGTAGATAACCCTAACAAAAAAGAAGAACTGGCGGAATTTCTTAAAAAAAATTACCGCGGTTATATTTCTCCGGAAAAAGCAATGGAAAATCTGCTTTCTCGAGATACCAAAACGCTTTTGCCGACAGAATTTATTTTGTTTTTAGCAAAAAGGGAGATAGATAAAATGGACAAGAAAGCGCTTTTTATTGACGGATTTCCAAGGGATTTAGATCAAATTTCGTACTCTTTATTTTTTCGAGATTTAATTAATTACCGCGAAGATCCGGATGTTTTTGTTTTAATCGATGTTCCGGAAGCGGTGATTGACGAGAGAATTAAATACCGCCGTATTTGCCCGAAATGCCATACGCCGAGAAATTTAAAATTATTTCCGACGCAAAAAATTGAGTATGGCAAAAATGATAAAAAGTTTTATCTTATCTGCGATAATCCGGAATGCTCTGGAGCGCGGATGGTTTCAAAAGAAGGCGATGAATTAGGAATAGGAACAATTAAAGACCGCTTAGTTTTGGATGAAAAATTAATCAAGCAGGCGTTCTCGCTTTACGGCATTCCGAAAATTCTTTTAAAAAATTCAGTTCCAGCTAAAGAAGCGAAAAATTATGTTGATGATTATGAAATTACTCCGGAGTATGTTTATCAATGGGACGAGAATGAAAAAAAAGTAAAAGTTATTGAAAAATCCTGGGAAATTCCGGATGATGATGGAATTCCTTCTTACAGTTTACTTGCCCCGCCAGTCGCTGTTGCCTTAATTAAACAAATGGTGGAAGCTTTAAAACTTTAATAATTTTTTTTAACAAAAAATATTTATAATCCGCAGCTTTTCAAAGTATTAAAAAAACTGTTCAAAATTTGACAGTTTTTTTTTGCTTCTCTTTCTATTTTGGAAAGAAAAGTAGGGGCACAAGATTTTGCGCCCTTACCTAAATTAAAGAAACGATTTCAAAATTAAATTTTTCAAGGAAAAGATTTCTTTTACTTTTAAAAGATAACAGCAAATAAAATAAATTCCCATGCCGGCAAGTCCGGCGATGAGCGCCTGGATTAAAATTCCCAGACCGGTTCTGGTGTTTAAAAATGGTTCAATTAGATATAAAGTTTTCCAGGAAAAAAATCCAGCCAATAAAGACGAAGGAATTATTTTAAGAACCATTTGAAAAATATTTTTCTCGTCAAAAAATCCAATTTTTAACCTTAAAAACAAATAAAGCAAAATTAGATTAAAAATACTTGAAATTGAAAATGCCAGAACCAAACCGACAATGCCTAAATCTGAAACAAAAGATAAAGCTAAAATAATATTTAATGAAGCGCTTGCCAATCCGACAAAAAACGGAGTGCGCGCGTCTTGATAAGCAAAAAAAGCGCGGGAAAAAAGAGGGATTAAGGCCTGGGCAAAAAGCGAAAAAGAAAAAACGCCCAAACAGCTTAAAGTTAATTTTGTGTCAGTCCAATCAAAATTTCCAGTTCCCAGAATTACCCGGACAATTTGGGCGCGCAGAATAAAAATTAGAATGCTTGCCGGAATAATCAAGAAAAGAATTTGCCTGATTGTGGAGGAAAGCGCGGAAACAAATTCTTTTGTTTTTTTATCGGCGGCGCGGGAAGACAAAAATGGGAAAGCGGCGATTGAAAAAGAAATTCCGATAATGCCCAATGGAAACGCCTGGAGATTATTAGCGTAATGAAAAACAGCAATGCTTCCGCTGGCTAAAGTTGAAGCGATTATGGTAATCGCCAAAAGATTAATTTGGGAAATAGCCAGAGCAAGAGTTCGCGGAACCATCATTCTGGCGATTTGGCGAATTCCTCGTGAGGAAAAATCAAAAATATTTTTCCAGCGAAAACCTAATTGGTATGCCGCGGGAATTTGAATCGCTAAATGTAAAAAAGCTCCGAAAGCGACTCCGATCGCCAAGCCGTAAATTCCCCACCATTGGTAAAAAAATAAAGCTCCGATAATAATTCCAATATTGTAAAAAATCGGCGCTAAGGAATAAATAAAAAATCGGCGGAAAGAATTTAATATGCCGCCGATAATGCTGCTGATTCCCAAAAAAATCGGGCTTAGAAACATTATGCGCGCAAGTCCGACAGTAAGATGAATTTTTTCCTGAGAAAAACCAGGAGCGATTAAAGGAATTAAAAAAGGAGTGATGAGCGCCAAAAAAGCGCAGACAGCGATTAATCCGACCATCATAATATTCAAAAGATTGTTTGCCAAGTTCCAAATTTCCTGATCTTCTTTTCTCTTTCTTAAATAACCTGTAAAAACTGGAATAAATCCGGCGGAAATCGCGCCCAGAACCAAAAGATTAAAAACAAAATCAGGCGCCCGAAAAGCGACCTGATAAATATCCATTATGTCGCCGGCGCCGAATTGTCCGGCAAAAATTCTTTCGCGGATTAAGCCAAAAATCTTGCTGACTAATGTCGCGCCGGCAATAATAATCGCGCCAGAGGCAATTGTTTTTGATTCAAAATTAAAAGATTTTATCATAAAAAAAATGCAGAAAACAAAAAATTTTGTTCTCTACCGCATAAATTTAATTCGTAATTTTATCAATCAGGCTATTTAACTCTTCCTTTGAATAAAAGCTAATTACAATTTTTCCGCCTTTGCTGAATTTTTGGATAGATACTTTTGTTCCTAACGACTGTGAAAGAGTTTCTTCTTTTTCTTTAATGTCCGGATCAATTTTTTTTATCCTTTTTATTGAAATCGGATCGGAAAGTTTTTTAGCTTTTTCTTCGGCTTGCCTGACAGTCAAATTTGATCTGATAATTTCTTGATACAGCGCCCTTTGTTTTTCCGGAAAAGAAAGAGATAAAATTACCCGTCCGTGCCCCTCGCTAATTTTGCCGGCAGTTAATCCTTTTTGAATCTCCAAAGGCAAACTTAATAATCTTAAAGTGTTGGCAATTGCCGTCCTGCTTTTTCCGGTTTTTTGGCTGATTTTTTCTTGAGTTAAATTAAATTGCTTGGACAAACTTTGATAAGCGCAGGCCTCCTCAATCGGATTAAGCGAGTCCCTTTGTATATTTTCAACCAAAGCTATTTCCAATTTTTGCTCATCATTAACATCGCGGATAATCGCCGGCGCTTGTTTAAGCCCGGCTTTTTTTGCCGCTTCAAGCCGCCGCGCTCCGGCAATTAATTCCCATTGGGAATTTTTTTTGCTGACAATCAGCGGCTCCAGAATTCCGTGCTCTTTAATTGAATCAGACAATTCCTGAATTTTTTCCGGATTAAAATCCTGGCGCGGCTGATGGGGATTTGGAATAATTTTTTTCACATCAATAAAAGCGATTCCGTTTTTTTCTTCATTTTCTGAAGTTTCTAAATTTGTTTTTGTTTTTTGCAAGGGCTTTTTGGGAATTAAAGAAGACAATCCTCGCCCTAAACTGTTTTTTGCCATAAGATTTTGTTAAAATATTTGGGGCTTGCCCAGCAAATTAATAATTAATTAGTATCTTTTCAATAAGTTTAGCCA
>CBDVEN010000079.1:0-3538 GCA_965373025.1 uncultured bacterium
TATTGCTGAACACGAACGCCTTTCTCTGTTTTTTCTTTTTCTTCAGATTCAACTTTTTCTTTTCCTTTCTCAATTTTTTTTGAAGTTTTTTTTCTGGCTTTAATTTCTTTTTGAAATTCAGAAATAATTTCATCTCTATCTTCTTCAGTGTAAGCGTATTGGAATTTTTTTCCGGCTTGAATTTTATAAAGCGGCGGCTGGGCAATGTAAAGATGCCCGTCAGTAATTAATTTTTCAAAATGCCGATAAAACAAAGTAAGGAGAAGCGTGCGAATATGAGCGCCGTCAACATCAGCGTCAGTCATAATAATAATTCGCCCGTATCTTAATTTTTCCAAATCCAATTGGTCGCCGATTCCGGTTCCCAAAGCGATAATCAGCGCTTTGATTTCCTGCGAAGTCATCATTCTGTCCAAACGCGCCCGCTCAACATTTAAAATTTTTCCTTTCAAAGGCAAAATCGCCTGAAAAGTTCTGTCCCTCCCCTGCTTGGCGCTGCCGCCAGCGCTGTCTCCCTCAACAATATAAAGTTCTGTTTCTTCTGAATTCTTACTTGAGCAGTCAGCTAATTTTCCCGGCAGCATCATTCCTTCCAAAACGCCTTTTCTGATAATTGTTTCCCGAGCCGCCCGAGCCGCCTGCCTTGCTTTCGCCGTTAAAACGCACTTCTCAATAATTGCCCGGGCTTCGCGAGGATTTTTTTCAAAATATTCCTCCAAGCCCTCGTAAAGAACGCTGGAAACTGAAGTTCGCGCTTCAGGATTTCCAAGTTTGGTTTTTGTCTGGCCTTCAAATTGCGGATTTTTTAATTTAATTGAAACTACCGCGGCCAATCCCTCGTAGACATCTTCGGAACTGAGATTTTTATCTTTTTCTTTAATAAATCCCTGTTTGCGGGAATAATCGTTCAGCGCCCGAGTCAAAGCCGATTTAAAACCGGTCAGATGCATTCCGCCTTCAATTGTATGAATATTATTGGCAAAAGTAAAAATATGGTCTTTGAACCCGTCATAATATTGGACAGCCGCTTCAATAAAAATACCGTCAACCGTTTTTTCAACATAAAACGGCGGATCATTTTTCACTTCTTTTTCCCGATTTAGATATTTAACATAAGAAGCGATACCTCCTTCAAAATAAAAAACATAGCGTGTTGCACGGCCGCCAGCTATCTGCTGTCCGCTTTCGGCTATCAGCTGTCTTTTGTCAACGACGGAAATTTTTACGCCTTTGGTCAGATACGCTTGCTGGCGGAAATGATTGAGAATAGTTGTCCAATCAAATTTAATTTCCTTGAATATTTCCAGATCCGGCTGAAAAATAATCGTCGTGCCGGTTTCTTTTGTTTTTTCGCGAAGAGCTTTAACCGCGGCAAGCGGCTTCCCTTTAGAATATTCCTGAACATAAATTTTTCCGTCGCGCCTTACTTCAGCCCGCATCCAGATTGAAAGAGCGTTGACTACGGAAACGCCGACTCCGTGAAGCCCGCCGCTCACTTTGTAGCCCTCGCCGCCGAATTTCGCTCCGGCATGAAGAATTGTTAAAACAGTTTCCAGCGCTGATTTTTTTGTTTGGGAATGTTTATCAACTGGAATCCCCCGCCCGTTATCTGAAACACGGACTTGATCTTTTTCCAAAAGTTCAACAGTAATTTTATTTGCGTGTCCGGCCATCGCTTCGTCAATCGCGTTATCAACAACTTCCCAAATTAAATGATGAAGCCCTTCGGTTCCGGTCCCGCCAATATACATTCCCGGACGTTTTCTTACCGGAGCTAATCCTTCCAAGACCTGAATCTGCTCAGCTTTATAATCTTGCTGCCCTGACTTCTTTAAAATTGATTTTCTAACCGGCTTTTGTTTTTTTACAGCGCTTTTTTTAGCTATCTTTTTAACAGCTTTCTTTGCTGTTTTCTTTTTAATTGTTTTAGGTTTTTTCTTTGGCATAATAATATAAAAGTTAAAAGTTTATAAAGAATTTAAAGATGGCTCAGGGACAGGGAGTCGAACCCCGATTTACAGGACCAGAACCTGCTGTCCTACCATTAGACGATCCCCGAACTTTAGACAGGATAAATACTGAAAATTACTGTTCTATTCAAAATAATTATAACATATTTTATTCCATCGCGCAAATCAAAATCCATACAAAAAACCCTCTTTTCAAGAAGGTTTTGAAAAATAATCCAAATTAAAACAATAATTTCCAAATCAAATCTTCAGATATTTCCTAATGGCGATTAAACTGCTGATTGTGCCGAGGAAAATTCCGGTGCTGATTTGAAGGGCGATGATTTTCAAAGCGTTGCTTTTGAAAAATTCAACTAAATTTATTTCAGAAACAACATTTGAAATTTTCGGTGAAGCGAGAACAATCCCGGAATAAAAAAGCAGAAAACAAATAATTCCTCCAACAATTCCAAAAAGCATTCCTTCAATAATAAACGGCCAGCGAATGTACCAATTGTTCGCGCCGACAAGCCGCATAATTTCTATCTCGCGATGATGCGAATGCATTGTCAGACGAATCGCGTTAAAAGTAATAATAATCGCGATCAGGCAAAAAATCAGAGTTAGAAAAATTCCCGCCTGGCGAACCGTTCTTGAAATATCCGAAAGCCGATTTATCTGTTCCTTGTTTTCTTTGTAATTTATCTTGCTGGTTAGCACCCGATAATTATCCTGCTCAAGAAAATTCACAATCCCCGGATAATCTTCCGGCTGATGAGCTTTAATATTTAAAGTCGCGTAAAGCGGATTTGTTTCTATCTCGGCGATTGATTCTGAAATAGTCGGATTTTCTTTATGCTCAAGTTGAAATTCCTCCCACGCTTTTTCTTTGGAAACATATTCAACAAATTTAACTTGGCTCAAATTTTCTAATTCGTTTTTAATTCTTTGAATGTCAAACTCTACTACCTCTGATTTAAAATAAACACTGATGTCCATTTTTTCCTGAATGTCAGCTAAAATTTTATCAGTGAGCTGATTAATCATAACTAAAATACTCATCATAAAAAGGGCTAAAATAATCACGCTGATCGTGGCGACATTAAGCCAGCCGTTTCGCCAGAAATTTTTAAAACCGTATCTAATTATTCTGTTTAAATTTGTTAAAAGCATAAATTTAAATTATGTATCTTCCTTTGCTCTGATCTCTAATAATCCTACCTCGGTCAAGAGTAATTACTCTTTTGTTCAGAGAATTAATAATTTCGCGGTTATGGGTTGCCAAAATTACCGTTGTACCATACTGGTTAATTTTCAAAAGCAGTTGGATAATATCCCAACTGTTAATCATATCCAAATTTCCGGTTGGTTCGTCAGCCAAAAGAATTTTCGGCTTATGGACCAAAGCGCGAGCAATAGAAACTCTTTGTCTTTCCCCGCCGGAAAGTTCGCTTGGATAATTATTTATTTTTTCCGAGATTCCGACAATTTCCAAAAGCTGGGGAACAAGATTTTCAATCTCTTGGTTTGTTTTTCCCGTCATTTCCAAAGCAAAAGAAACATTTTCAAAAATCGTCCTTTTTTCTAAA
>CBDVEN010000080.1:0-3533 GCA_965373025.1 uncultured bacterium
TCATCCTGAACTTGTTTCAGGATCTGTCAGATTCCGAAATAAATTCGGAATGACATAAATAAAAATTATGATATCAATAAAAAAATTAAGCGAACAGCCGGAAAAATTCACTTCCGGACATCGGCTTTGCGCAGGATGCGGAGCCGGAATTATCGCCCGAATGGTTTTATCGGCAATTGAAAAGCCGGTAATCGCGGCAAGCGCGACTGGCTGTTTGGAAGTCGCTTCAACTATTTATCCTTACACCGCATGGAAAATTCCTTGGATTCACAACGCTTTTGAAAATGTCGCGGCAACAATCAGCGGAGTTGAATCAGCTTATAAAGTTTTAAAGAAAAAACAAAAAAACGGAAAAAAATTGCCGGAAGATTTAAAATTTATCGCTTTTGGCGGCGACGGAGCAAGTTATGACATCGGACTTCAAAGTTTATCCGGCGCCTTGGAGCGCGGACATAAATTTCTTTACATTTGTTATGACAATGAAGCTTACGCCAATACCGGAGTCCAACGATCAAGCGCCACTCCCTGCGGAGCCAGCACAACAACCAGTCCGTCCGGCGAAAAAATTCCAGGCAAAGAAACATTCCGAAAAAATTTAACGGAAATTGTTGCCGCCCATAATATTCCTTACGCGGCCCAAGCAAGCATTTCCCACTGGAATGATTTGGTAATAAAAGTTCAAAAAGCGATTAACGCAAACGGTCCTTCTTTTATAAACATTCTTTCGCCTTGCTCGCGAGGATGGAAATTTGAATCTTCTGAAACAGTTAGAATCGCCGACCTTGCCGTACAAACAAATGTCTGGCCGATTTATGAAATAGAACAAGGCAAGTATAAAATAAATTTTCAGCCGCAAAAAAGAAAACCAATCAACGAATGGTTTTCTTCGCAAGGACGGTTCAAACATTTACTAAAACCTGAAAATAAAAAATTGGTTAAAAAAATTCAAGAGAGAGTTGATGAAGAGTGGAATAATTTAAAACTTAAAACTCAATATGAAAAAAAATTGGCATCTCAAAAATAAGTTTCCTCAAAATTTTTCTGAAAAATTTCCCGAATATATTCCTTTGGTCTCGCAGCTTCTTTACAACCGCGGAATTACTGAAAAGAATCAAGCCGGGGATTTTTTTAATTTTGATTACAATAAGGATCTTCATAATCCTTTTTTAATGGAAGATATGGAAAAAGCGGTTAAACGAATTTTAAAAGCGATTCAAAAAAAGGAAAAAATCGCTGTTTTCGGCGATTATGACGCTGACGGAATTACCTCTTCGGCAATTTTAGCAAAGACGCTTAAACTTTTGGGAAACGAACCGGAAGTTTATATTCCGGATAGGGCAAAAGAAGGATATGGTATGAATTTGAAAGCGATCAAATACTTGAAAAAGCAAAAAATTAATTTAATCATCACTGTTGACTGCGGAATTTCTGATTTTGAAGAAATAGTTTTAGCTAATCAATCAGGAATTGAAGTAATCGTCACTGACCATCATTGCATTCCGGAAAAAATTCCTCCGGCTTTAGCAATTTTAAATCCGCATCTTGAAAATTGTTCTTACCCTTTTAAAGATTTGGCTGGCGTTGGCGTCGCATACAAATTAGTTCAGGGGTTGATTCAAAGAAGGCGACATTCGCGAATGTCGCTTTCAACTTCGAAAAAAAACGGGGATATTAAAAATTTAAATAACGGTTTTGAAAAATGGCTTTTGGATTTGGTCGCTTTGGGAACGGTTGCTGATTGCGTGCCGCTTCTTGGGGAAAACCGCGCTTTAGTCCACTATGGTTTAATTGTTCTGAATAAAACCAAAAATCCGGGATTAAAAAAACTCATTGAAATTTCTCGGGTCTCAAGCAGAAAAAAAGAAGGCGGCATTATTTCCGAAGATATTTCTTTTGTTCTTGCTCCGCGTTTGAATGTCGCCGGAAGAATGGATCACGCAAATTTATCTTTCCGCCTTTTAATGAGCGAAGATGAAACTGAAATAGAAGAAATCGCCCAAAAATTAGAAAAGAAAAATCAAGAAAGGCAAAAAATAACCAAGGAAATTATTGAAGAAGTTAAAAAAAGATTTTATAAAAAAAATCCCGCTAAAGGCGGAAAAAAAATAGATAAAATAATTTTTGAAGCGGATTCTGAATGGCCTGTCGGTTTGGTTGGCTTGGTTGCCGGAAGATTGTCAGATGAATTTTCGCGGCCCGCTTTAATTTTTTCCAAAGGCGATAAAAAATCAGTTGGATCCGGCAGAAGCATTCCTTGTTTTAATTTAATTAAAGCAGTGAGCCATTGCCAAGATTTTCTTTTGGAATTCGGCGGCCACAGCCAGGCGGCCGGATTCACTCTTTTAAATGATAAGTTGGATGATTTCTATCAAGCGTTAAAATTTATTGCCGAGAGAAATTTAAAAGAGGAAAATTTAAAGCCATCTCTTGAAATTGAAGCTAAAGCTGAAGGAAAAGATTTAAACTGGGATTTTTTTAATCAGATTTCAAAATTCGCTCCCTTTGGACAGAATAATCCGACTCCCCTGCTCTTGATGAAAAATCTGCAGATAAAAGAAATGCGCGCTGTCGGCAACAGCGAAAAACATTTAAAAATGAAATTACTTTGGAAATCTTCAGACGGCAACCATGAAAAAAATTTTGAAGCGATCGGCTTTAATTTCGGAAACTGCTTTTCTAAGTTAAAAGAAAATGATTTTGTTGATGTTGTTTTTGAGCTTACTTCCAATCTCTGGAACGGATATACAAGCTTGCAATTAAAAATTGTTGATTTAAAAAGAGCAAAAATTTAGTATAAATATAATGGAAAAAATAATAAAAATTTACACTGATGGCGGAGCGCGCGGAAATCCCGGACCGGCGGGAATTGGGATCGTTTTTTATGATCAAAAAAATTATCCGATTGGAAAATATTCCCAAGCAATTGGCAATCAAACAAATAATCAAGCTGAGTATGAAGCGGTTATTTTTGCTTTAAAAAAAGCGAAAAAATTAAAATTTAAAAATGTTGAATGCTTTTCGGACAGCGAGCTGATTGTTAATCAGCTCTCCCATAAATATAAAATTAAAGACGAAAAACTTCAGCCACTTTTTATTCAAGTTTGGAACTTAATGATTGATTTTGATAAAATCAGCTTTCATTACATTCCGCGTGAAGAAAATAAAGAAGCGGACAAACTTGTTAACCAAACATTGAATAATCAAGAAAAACTTTTTTGAAAGAGGTTTAGCCTCTTTTTATAAATTCTAATTATGTTTATTTTTCCTTCTTCAAAACCAACTAACGCCCGCGATTGGTGGCTGCAAAGAATTTTTGAAATTATGCCTGGATTTTTTGTCTGGGCGGTTTTAATCGGATGTTCTGTCCTTGCTTTTACCAATCCGGTTTGGATTGCTGTTTTTATTATTATTTTTGATCTTTATTGGCTTTTAAAAATTTTTTACGTCTACACTCACCTGCTTGCTTCTTATCGTAAAAAAGGCCAATGGGAAAAAATAAATTGGCTTGATTGTTGCAGAAAACTTCCAGCGTC
>CBDVEN010000081.1:0-3517 GCA_965373025.1 uncultured bacterium
TATGGTTTTATTACTGGAAACTGGTTTTTTATTTCAAGTGATAATACTATTGATAATTGTATTCCAAATTATATGGGTGGTTGTGATTTTTAATTATCTTTCTTTTTGAAACGCTCTCAATTCTTCTAATAACTTTTTCGCGTGTTCTGGCTTGCCAAGTTTTTTGGCTTTTTTTATTGCCGCTTTATATTCTGATATTCTTTCTTCTGTATCTCTTCTATAAAAATATTGGGCTTTTTTAATATCATAAGTTGCCGCTTTGCCAAGCAAAACACTTAAAAATTTAACAACCCAAGTATTTTCTGGTTCATCTTTTGCTGGTGTTTTTATCAATTTATGTAAATCATTGAAAACTCTTATAGTTCTCATTAAGGTAGCAGTCTTTTTTCTCATAGGCAATCCGATAAATTCTGTCGGCTGTTTGTAATAATACTCAATTTTTGACGCTTCTCCCAAAGTGTTCTTAAAGAACATTGACTTATTCGCCCATAATTCAAAAGGTGTTTTTAAAAGCGGAGTTGTCATATTTATCATATTATCAATCGGTTGTGAAATTAAATCTATCGCGGAAGCAAACGGCAGCCACCAACCTAATAAAAAGTATTCAGCGTGTCCTTTTGGGTTTGTCCTAATTCTTACTGGAATATTTTCAGAGATATATTCAGACATATATTTTTCTGTTTCAGGGCTTGCTACTCCTGCTTCAATTTCTTTTATAATTTTAGGAATTGCGGCGTATTTTTCTGGCTGGACAAGCAACTGTTCTAATTGTAATGGCAAGTTTTTACGCGTCCAAGTATAAAAAGGAAATATTCTTTTGAAAATATTTTTTTCAACTTTGCTTAAATCATCATAATCAAATAGATATTTTTTAACGCTCATTGCCGCATCTACCGGACTTAATCCTATTTGCCTTTGATGTAAATAGTGAGCCACGCGCGCGTTATTTTCAATCGCAGAACCTACTTCTCTATTTGTTTTGAAAAGAACATTATCTTGTTTCCACGGCATCCAACCGCTAATCTTTTTTGCTCTTTGAGATATTGCTCCAATTTTATCGTCTAACGCTTGTCTAATATCAGACCCATAAAAACCGCGTCCCATTACTCCTTGCTGTTTTGTTTCTTTTATAATTTGCCCTCTGGTTAAAACTTCCCCAGTGTCAGTTTTCATTATTACTTTATTTAATGCTTTCCCACTTTGTATTTTTCTTGCTTTTTCATATAATACAGGATTTTTAACTCCCGCTATCCAGTTATTCCAGAAATTAGATACCATATTTCTTGTATGATAAGACGGAGAAATTAAAACTTGGGCTTTCCACCAATTTTGAATTCTATCAAAACCTCTAACTATTAAATTTAAGTCATCTGGCTTTATTCCTTGAATATACTCATCAACAACCTTTACAATTTCTGGCTCTGCTTTTAATCCTTTGAATAAAGGATTTGTGCTTTCTTGAAATCTTATTGGAGCGTCTTCTGCGTTCTTAAAAAACTTTCTGCCAATATCATCAAGAAATTCTTTAGCGGTAATCGCTTTGGCGGAAGCAAGCCCTCTTTGAGCATAAGCTAATACTGGATTTGTTTGAAAAAACTCTTTGCCGAACCTTGCGTTTATTTCATTGATAGTCCCTTCTATTTTTCTACCTTTTGCCGCTCCTAAAAAAGTGCTGTATTTCTTTGGCTGGAAAAACGCTTTTATTCTTTCCCCTAATTTCATTTCTGCTTTTATATGCGGAAAGTATTGTTCTAATTCTGTTTTCAAAATTCCCTTTGCTTTTTCAGTAGTTTTCATTTGCTTAAATAAATCTTCCATTTCGTCTGCCAAACTAACTATTTTATTGGGAATTTCAGCAACCGCTGGCTTAACTTCTTTTACTGCTTTGAGAAATGGTTTTTTAATAACCATTTCAAATTGTCCTTCATAAGCAAGCGGAGATTTTACTGCTTCATATCCTTTGGTTATTTTGTCAACCGCTCTCCTAACAATATCATCAGAAATCTTGCTTGCCATCATTCTTAAATCTTCAAAAACTCCCATTCCAGTATTTTCCACTGGTATTTTAGTAATTCTGCTAACTTGATTAAGAAATAAATCATCCGCTCCTTTTTTTGTTAGGTCTAATGTTTTTAATCCTTTTGGTATTTGAACCTCTTTTATAAATTTTCCCGGATAAACTCCCTTTTCACTTCCTAAATAAATACCTTCGCCAAAATAATTTTTAACTGATGGTTTTCCTGCTTTCAAAACATCGCCAATTTTTACATCTGTATGATGAAATAATTTAGAAACTGCTGGAATTATCGGTTTTCCTTTTAACATTTCTTTCGCCACAGGATTTTCTATTGCTTCCACTAACATTTTAACTTCGCCAGATTTTAAGTTATTAACTTTTTTCTGTATTGTGATAGCATTATCCAAAACTTGCTCTTTTCTAAAACCTGATAAATTTTTATAATTTCTAACTAATTCATCAACTTCTTTTATTCCTGTTTTAGTTGAAAAAGTCCTGCGAAGCCCTACTCCGATTTTTGTCGCTTTCATCATCGCTGATAATTTAGTCGCCGCTTTATAAACTCTTTCCCCGCCGATAATAGGTTTTCCCGCTATTTTAATTAACGCTCTTTGCCCTTTCGCTGCTTGCTCCGCTTTGCTTCCAGCCAAAACAAGTTCTTTTGTAGTGTATCCGCTTTTAGCAATCTGATTAGCAAGTTTAGAACCTTTAACAACCGTTTTTCCTGATTTAGCAAGTGAATTTATCTTTGTTGATAATTTTCCTAATTTTGTTAATCCGCCGCCAATAAAATTTAAAGGGTCATTTGTTATATCAAAAACAAAACCAATTTTTCCAGCTGTGCTTGCTGACAGCCCAAACCCCGCTGCGTTTTCCCGCCATATTTGAGAAAAAGAAGTTTCTTTTTTTCCGGACAAAACATCTAATCCGGCTTTGCCAAACATTTGAGCTTTATTTCCTCCTAAAAAAATACCAATATTTTCTGCTTCTGCTGCTACCAATCCAACTGGTTTCATAAGTTGTTTGCTAATCCATTGCCACTTTGTTTGTTTTTTAGGTTCTATTTTTCTTAAAGAAATATTTTGTTGTTGTATTTTTTGGATAGAACCTTTTCTAAAATTTTCAATCAGAGAACTGCCAACAGTAATTGGTTTTATTCCAGTTTTTTGTTTTGAGAATGTTTGTAATGACATATTAGTAAATTCCAAAAGTTTCAGGGTTTAATCCAAAATTTCTAATTTGAGACGCTTTTTCTTCATCAGATAAATTTTTTGCTTCATCTGTTTCTAACCATTGCCAGACAGTTCCTTCTTTCTCCCATTTACTTCCAGTATCTTCTTCTTCGCCAGCATACTCACCTTTTAAATAGTCATCGTATTTTGTCGCTGTGCCTGCTCCAAATTCCCTGTCTATTTGATCAGCGGCGTGTCCCCATTCTCCTGGATGCTGGGATATAATTTGCTTAACTCTGGTAAATTCTTTACTTTCCTTTTGAGAAGG
>CBDVEN010000082.1:0-3491 GCA_965373025.1 uncultured bacterium
ATTGTCCGGATCCAAATCAGCGTCATTTTTATCACGCGGATTCAAACCGTATTTTTCCTCCCACCAGTTAGGTATTCCGTCTTTGTCATCATCGTAAGCCGGGTTTCCTTTTATCCAGTCCTTCATCTGAATGGCAATCACCTGATAATTGGCAAAAGCGAATAAAATAAAAGTAATTAATAAAAAAACAGCCGTTGCCTGGACAGCTAAAATCCAAGTGGATCCTCTTTCCTTAAATTCGTATCCTTTAATTTGATAATCTAAAATACCGTTCATAATAAATAATTTTCAATTTTCAAACCTCAATTTTCAATAAATTTTCAATGATTAAATTTTCAAATGGTTTGAAAATTGAAAATTGGGATTTGATTGTAAATTGAAAATTGAAAATTGAAAATTTGGAGAACTCTTACAAAGCTAATCCTCGCTATCAAAGATCAGTTTCGCAAAAATTTCTATTTGCTTTCTACTAATTCCACAGTTCCTTTTCCTTCTTCACTCCAGCGAAAGCGGTTCGGCGCTTCTTTATTATTGTCATAATCGCTTATTATAATATTAAAATTAAATTTATCGTCGGAACATAATTTTTCATTATTAATTTTTTTCCGCGGAAAAGCGGTTTCAATAATATAAGCCCCCTTTATTTCTAAAATTTTTATGGGCGTATCATTATACGCCCCTACAGGAGAAATCGTAAATTTTTCATTTCCCAGATTAATTTCCAGATTATCTTTGTCTGTTATCTGATCGTCAACAACAACCGCGGCAAAATAAATATTCTCCTCATCCCAAGCCAAATCAAAAACAGCGACATCGCCGCCTTCATTAATGACCGCTCCTTCAAAAATATTTTCTATCTCAATTTTATTCTGCGATTTTGTTTCAGAAAATAAATCGCCGCCAATAATATCCTGCCAGTCATCAAGACATCCGTCTATTTGTATGGCTTCGGTTATTTTTTTTGCTTTTATTTTTCTTGCTGGAAGCGTTTTCGGATTTATTTTATAAGAGCTGCCTCTTGTTTCTTTAAGAATATTTGATTCTGAACCACCGGATAAAAAAACTCCATCTGCTATCCATTCTTTATCCTGGGTAAAATTAATTTCTGTCCGGCCGATAAAAGGCAAAATTTTAAATTTGACGCTGGCAATTAAAATTTTTGAAGACCCGCGGATCGCTTCTTTCGGAGAAGTCCTGACGATTTTAATTCTGCCATTGTTGTTGTCAAAAAAATTTTCAATTGTTTTTCTGAAGCCGGATTGTAAAATATTTATCTGTTGAACCTGAAGTTTTTTAGGATCAAATTTTAAGCCGGTTGAAACTAATGAAATTTCCCGGCCGTCGGCTTCAAGCACTAAATCCAAATCAAATTCATTGCCGACTTGATAAGCCGCGTCGCTTGGCTCTAAAAATAAAACAGCGTTATGTTTTTCTCCGGGCATCGCCATTAAAACAAAATTTCCCAAAGGAAAAGGTTCATTGATAAGCATACTGGACGCGAAAAGCAAAAGCGACCCGCCCCAGACAGCCAGACCCAAATATTTGAGCGGACGCAAAACTTTTTTCGGCTGTTTTTTTCTTTTTTTGGAGGCCTCCTCGGAAATCTGCTGCTGAGTCAAAACCTGCTCGGCTTCCTGAACCACCAATGTGTCAATTCTTGATTTTAAATCTTTTTTGTTTTTTATGTCCTGCCTTTTTTTGAAATTAAACTGAGTTTTTTTCGGCATAACGATTTTCGCGCCGGCAGACGAAGCGATTCCAAACAAGCTAGCGCCCAAAGCGACGCCAGCCATTATTCTTGTCAAAATTTTTCTGCTCTTTTCTGAAAGCATAATATTGTTTTTAATTTCAATTTGTCTTGCAGGCATCCAATGCCTCCGAGCTTGGAGGCATTGGATGCCTGCAGATATTTCAATATAAATAAATTGGGAAAATTCTTTTTTGTTCAGCCATTTTTTTATTAATATTTTGATAACTTAAATAGATATCAATCTCAGAATATTTCTTTTTGAAAACTTCCGCTGATTTAATTTTGCTATTTGTTAAATATGCTTTTGATTTTACGGCCACTGTTTTTTTATCGCCCAAAGAAAGAATAAAATCAATCTCATTTTTCTTTTTATCCCGCCAAAAATTAAACTGAGAACTATTCTTAATAAATTCTTGCGCCAAACCGTTTTCCAATAAAGCGCCTTTATCGGTTCTCCTGTCTAATTTTCGAAAATCATCAGCAATGAAATTTCTCAAACCAGTGTCAAAAAAATAAATTTTAGGATTTTTTACAATTTCTGTTCTTTTATTTTTATAAAACGGCTTAATAAATTTAGCGATGTATGTTTTCTCTAAAAAATTAAGATATTTTTTTAAAGAAGGATAAGAATACCCGGACAAGCGAGACAATTCTTTATAGTCAATCAAGTTTCCTATTTGCAAAGCAAGCGCCTTGATTAAATTGTCTAATTTATAATCATCAATCAACCCCAGAATATCTTTTACTTCTCTTAAAAAATAGGTATTGTAAATGTTGGCTAAAAGTTCTTTTTTTGATTGATAATCATTTTCTAAAACTATTCGCGGATAGCCGCCAAAAAGCAGATATTCCTCATAATAACCCAATAATTTTTGATGGACTGGTTTGCTTATTTTTATTTCAATATCTTTAAATCTATGCGCCTGCTTTCTATATTCTTTGTATATTTTTAAATAATTTTCATCTTTGGCTGATAAAAATTCTTGGAAGCTAAAAGGATAAAGATTAAAAACCAAAATCCTGCCGACTAAATATTTAATCGCTTGAACAGTTAAATCAATTGATGAAGAGCCAGAAATTATTATCTTTGTTTTCTGTTTTGCTCCAGAACTATTTTGCTGATTGTCAAAAATATATTTAAGAATTTTCCCTCCATTTTTTGAATACTGGAATTCGTCAATAAATAGATATTTGTTTCCTTGAATATAAATCTTGATAAAATCATCAGGGCTTTCTTCAAAAACCCTTAAGGCGGTTTGATCTTCAAATGAAATAGATTTTGCTTTTTTGAAATTTTTTATTAACTGGTTAATCATTGTTGTCTTGCCGGATTGCCGTGCTCCAACAACAGCAATAATCTCTGGAGCGTCTAAATATTTCAAAATTGTCTCTTCTAAATTCCGCTTAATATACATAAAATTTACCTATTAGAACTAAAATTTAACTATACTTTAATTATAGCGCCAAATGGATATTTGTGTCAAATTGAGAGTTTCACAGAAGTTAACCTTCTGTAATCCTACATGAAACTTCGGAATTCCCCTCTTGGAATCTTGCGGGCTCTCCAAGACCCGGTCTTGGCAATTTGAGGAGACCGGG
Source organism: uncultured bacterium (assembly GCA_965373025.1). Classification (GTDB taxonomy): domain Bacteria; phylum Patescibacteriota; class Minisyncoccia; order JAHIHE01; family DAOWLE01; genus DAOWLE01. The sequence continues at coordinate 3,350 of CBDVEN010000082.1, forward strand.
TCTCCGCAGGACTGTTTTAGAATTAATTTTTAAATTTTATAATTTTTAATTTTATAAATAATTTTTAATGATCAAATTTTTAAAAAATTGTCCCAAACAAAGCCGAATAATTAAATTCAAAAATCGTTTAAAAATTAAAAAT
>CBDVEN010000083.1:0-3427 GCA_965373025.1 uncultured bacterium
GGAGAGACATATTATTTTTGGGATTCCACGATGTTTTGCCGGGAACCGGAATTGACAGCTGTTATCCTGAAGTAAAAGAAATTTTCCGCCAGCTTAAAAACGAAATCTCGGAAATTTCAGAAGAATCTTTTGCCAATATCGCCAAGTCGTTAAAAGTAAAAACGGATATTATAGTTTTTAATCCTCTCGGGTTTGAAATAAAAAACTGGACAGAAGTGGAATTGAATTTTGAAAGAGGAAAAATTAAAGCAATCAAGGGATTAAAAAGCAATAAAGAAGAAATAGAAGTGGAAATTTTGCAGTCAATCAGGCACGAAGATTATTCTTTGCGCAAGGTAAAAATCGGTTTTATCGCCATGGTCCCCGCTCTTGGCTATCAGACATACAAAATTCTAACAAGAAAGCCACGGCTTAAAAAATCGTCCGTTTATTTGAAAAATAACGGAAACATTATCAAGAATTCTTTTTTCAAATTTAAAGTAAATCCGGAAAACGGCTTGATTGATATTTATCAAAAAGGAAAATGGATTGCCGGCGGAAACTCTTTGGTTTTGGAAGAAGAACTCGGGGACCTTTATTATCATCGGCAGATTCTGGACGAACCTTTTAAAACAGAGGGGGGCGACGGAATAAAATACGGCGCTTTTAAAGTTAAGAAATTTGAAATTAAAGAAAGCCCGATCAGAACAGTGATTAAAATTAAAGGCGGCTATCTCTCCCTTCGCTGGCCATACCGCCTTTTGCACAAAATGAAACCGCTTTTGTGGCGACATAAATTCTTTTCTTTCGCCAAAGAAATAATTATTTATAAAGATATTCCAAGAATTGATTTTACCACTTTAATTGATAATCAGCATCCTCATATCAGAGCAAGGGTAAGATTTTTCACTGATGTTAAATCAAAAAAATATAACTGCGAATCCCAATTCGGAGTTGTTGAACGACCAACAGATCAGCATTACGCCAAACAAAATGAAGAATGGAAAGAACAGCCATCAGGAACTTTTCCTTCTTTGAATTGGATTGATTATTCTGACAAAAATAAAGGGCTGACGGTGATTAACGCGGGTATTCCGGAAAATGAAATAAGAGACGGAAATATTTATCTTACTTTATTTAGAAGCGTTCAGATGGTTTCAGGCGACGGCAAAATGGGGCCGACTGTTCCAGTTCCGGATGCCGCAGAATTTGGCAAGCACTGTTTTTATTACTCTCTTTTTCCACATCAGAAAGATTGGAAACAGGCGTCTTCTTTTGCTAAAGCGTATGAATCAAGTTTTCGTCCAAAAGCTTTGCAACTGCCAATTGAAAATAATGGTTATTTAGATTCCAATAAAAAATCCCTGCCTTCTGAAATGTCTTTTCTTGAAATAAAGCCGAACAATATTATTTTAACCGCTTTGAAAAAAGCAGAACAAGATGATGATATAATTTTGAGATTTTTTGAAACAAAAGGAGAAAAAACCAAAACGGAAATTACATTATTCAGAAAACCAAAGACGGTAAAAATTGTAAATTTATTGGAGCAGGAAGAAAAGGAAATTGATTTTCAAGATCAGAAAATTAAAATGGAAGTCAAACCGTTTGAAATTGTAAGTTTGAAAATAGGGTTTTGAAATTATATTTTCCCTCTGTCATTCCCGATCAGATCGGGAATCCAGATTTTTGAAATAAAAAAGTTTCAAGATAAAAAAAATAGGAGAACAAAATAAGTTCAGCTTATTCTATTCTCCAAATGTTTCAGTTTTTTCCTTTTATGTTCACCACCATGTGCTTACTTTCTCGTTCTCTTGATAAATATCATTTCTTTTCTTTTCTGTGTCTGGCCAAAGATTGACAACATCGTTGATCATATCAAGCGCTGTGTAAAAGTCAGCACAGATTGATTGAATACCAGCGCCTAACGCAAGATTATCGTTTTCTGCGGCCAGAAAAGAAACACTAACTTCACCTTTTTCTTGTTTGCGAGCAAATGTAAACATAATTCTTGCCGCGCTCACATGGGTTCGTAATACTGTATAGCCGAATTCACCGCTCATTCCGCGCTTTTGGCATTGACTGATTATTTCAAATAATCCATTGCGATATACTCGTCTAAGAAATTTATCAAAAGTTTGTTGCAAGACATGCTTTTGAGCATTGCAATACGCGTCTATTTTATCCTTAAGCCAATCCGAATTTGTGATTTTCTCAAAAAGAGAACTAGCTGTTTCGACTGCTGAACTCTGATCCATACTGTCGCTTTCGCCAAGATCTGTAATATTCGGAACGCTCCAGCCAGTTTCATTCTCATAAGCTTCACGAAACCTTGTGGTGCTATCATCGGTTTTTACGCGCAACTGTTCAAACGCATCAACTATCAATTCGGGCAAATACGGCACAATATCTCCGTAGTGATCGTCGTAGTATGCAGTATCTAATCTTTTAAGATATTCAATAAAGAATTCTCCAAAAGATTTTTGCCCCCTCGATTTTATTTCTCCTTTAAGAAAATTACTTAATTCAGCAATTAATTCTTCTTTTTTCATTTTTTTATCCCCTTCTTTTTACAACCGACTCTTCTTTTTTTTGATGAAGAACCTCTACAAGCATTCATTTTAAAAAACAAATAATCATAGAGATTCTTCATTAGATTTTTTAAAAGTGCTATTCCCTCCTTTGATAAATGAAAAATTATCTTTTCACCTTATCATCGCATCATATCATATTTAGAAAGAGATGTCAAGACCCCATGAATATTTTTATTGCTTTTTCAGATTTTATCCATTATAGTCATTGTAGTGGACAAAAAAACGCTTTTTTGTTCAGTACAGTGAATAAAGTGGACAAATTATGATAAAAAACGACAAAAATTTAAACTTTTTATGCTGAAGATTAAAAACCTAAAACTTAAAAAAGACAATAAGGAAATTCTAAAAGGAATTGATCTGGAAATAAAAAAAGGGGAAGTTCAGGCGTTGCTAGGACCAAACGCCAGCGGGAAAAGCACTTTTGTCCAGGTAATTGCCGGAAATCCGAAATTTAAATCCGCAAAAGGAGAAATTTTTTTTAATGGAAAAGAAATTTCCAAATTATCTCCGGAAAAAAGAGTAAAATTGGGATTGGTTTTATCTTGGCAAAATCCGCCGGCGATTAAAGGAGTAAAATTTTCCAATCTTTTGAAAAAAATTTCAAAAAGCGCGCCATTAAGCATGTCATTGCGAGGAGGAACGACGAAGCCCGCCCGCAGTTGCTACAGCGTTGCAGGCGGGCAATCCCGTTATTTAATAAAAAGATTTGGATTATCGCAAAGGGGATTTATTGCAATGACATACCGATAAAAAAATGTTGATTTTAACGTCGGCGAGAAATAAATATCAGAACTTATTCAAATATTATCAATAAATCCAAAATTCAGCAATTTCGTTGAGATTGATTCGCTGATGAA
>CBDVEN010000084.1:0-3416 GCA_965373025.1 uncultured bacterium
TTTAACTTACGATTATGAGCGGTCATTCAAAATGGAGTAAAGTTAAGCATCAGAAAGCGGTTACTGATGTTCAAAAAGGAAAAATTTTTTCTAAGATGGCGAAAATAATTACTGTCAACGCGAGAGACGGAGGAGATCCGGAGACAAATTCCGGATTGCGGATAGCGATTGAAAAAGCGCGGTCGGTAAATATGCCAAGAGATAATATTGAGCGGGCGATTAAAAAAGGAACTGGTGAATTAGGCGGAGAAAAAATTGAAGAAATTTTTTACGAGGCCTATGGACCAAGCGGGATTGCTCTGATTATCAAAACGATTACCGACAATAAAAACCGGGCTATTTCTGAAATTAAAAATATTTTAGGAAAACATTCTGGCCGTCTTGGAGAAACTGGGAGCGTTAAATGGATGTTTGAAGAACGCGGTATTTTAGAATTGAAAATTTCTGAAAAAGACAATTTAGATGATTTGGAAATGAAAATTATTGACGCCGGAGCTGAAGATATTAAAAAACAAGATGATATTTTGGAAATTCAGACAAAGCCGACAGAATTAAACAATGTTAAAAATAATTTAGAGAAAAAGGAAATAAAAGTTGATTCGTTCAGTTTGGAATGGGCGCCGAAAAATCCAGTTGAAATAAAAGACGAAAAAAGCAAAATGCAAATTGAAAAACTTTTTGAAGCGTTGGACGAACAAGACGATATTCAGGAAATTTATTCTAATTTAGATGAATAAAAATAATTTATAAAAATATTATGTTATTAAACAAAAACCAAAAAATCAAACAAAAAGATGAATTGGAAAATGAGCCGGCAGTTTCAGAGCTTCGCCGGGATTTAGTTTCTGGAACTTGGGTGGTTATCGCCACCGGACGGGCTAAAAGGCCTGATGATTTTAAAAAAGAGAAAAGAGAAAAAATCAAAGAAAGTCCGCGAAAATGTCCTTTTTGCAATTTAGCTTTGCCTGAAGAAATCAACGACACTTTAATTTATAAAAAATCAAACGGCGGCTGGAGTTTGAGAGTTATTCCAAATAAATTTCCCGCTTTTGTTCATTCTGATGATTTAAACGAGAGAGAAGAAGGCCCGTATAATTTAATGGACGGAATCGGTTTTCATGAAGTTATTATCACTCGAGACCATTATCGCCAGATAGCCCAATTTAATATTCAGGAAACAGCTGAAGTTATTGACGCTTACCAGGAAAGATATCTCGCTTTGATGAATAAAAAATTTATTAATTATATTTCTATTTTTCACAACCACGGAAAAGAAGCGGGCGCTTCTGTTGTCCATCCGCATTCACAGTTAATCGCTATGCCGGTGATTGATCCGGATATTGCCAGAAGTTTGCTCGGTTCAGCGAATTATTATCAGTCAAACCGCCAGTGCGTCCACTGTGAAATGGTTAATTGGGAAATGGAAGAAAAAAAACGGATTATTTTTGAAAATAAAGATTTTGTTGTTTTTTGCCCGTTTGTTCCGCGATGCGCTTTTGAAACAAGAATTTATCCGAAAAAGCATAAGTCCTATTTTGAAAGAATTAACAATGAAGAAAAAATGAATTTTGCCGAAGCCTTACAAATCACTTTGGCAAAAATTTACAATGGCTTGAATGATCCGTCTTACAATTTTTTTATTCATACGGCTCCGTGCGACGGGCAATCTTACGATCATTATCACTGGCATTTGGAAATTCTGCCGAAAACTTCAATTTGGGCCGGTTTTGAATTAGGCACTGGAATTGAAATTTCAACCATCAGGCCAGAAGACGCGGCAGAATATTTAAGAGGGATAAAAATATAAGAAAAATAAAATGGATATTTCAAATTTTCAAAATTTTCCTCCGGAATTAGCGACTTTTTTAATTGCCGCTTCGCCGATTGTTGAATTAAGGGGAGCAATTCCGTTCGCTTTGGCTATTTGGAAACTTTCTCCAGCTACTGTTTACTTTGTGGCCGTTCTGGGAAATATTTTTTCAATGATTTTAGCGTTAATTTTATTGGAACCGCTGTCAAAATTTTTAATGAAACATTTTAAATTTTTTGATGATTTTTTTACAAATCTTTTTGAAAAAACAAGGAAAAAACATAATCACCGTTTTGAAAAATGGGGCGCTTTGGCTTTAATAAGTTTCGTGGCAATTCCTCTGCCTTTTACCGGCGGCTGGACCGGCGCGGTAGCCGCTTTTGTTTTCGGCGTTCCGTTCCGCCGCGCAGCGATTTTAATTAGCTTCGGAATAATGATAGCTGGACTTTTAGTGACTGGAATAAGTTTGGGAGCGATTAACGCTGTGTGAAAAAAATATAACTCAAAAATAAAAATAATAATGTCAAAATTCAAAAACAAAAAAATAATTTTCCTGCTTGTTTTTTTTATTGTAATTTCTTTAATTGGTATTGGCTTTAAGCAGGAATGGCGGAAATCTTCGCAATTTGAAATTTTTAGTAAGGAAATTTCAACAAAAATAGTCAGCAGTTCAGAGAATAATGAAAAAACAAAAGTTAATGAATTGCCAGCGGAAAATTTGCCGAAAAATCCGATTACCGGATTGGCTTGCCAGCGGGCAAACCAACGGCCGTTTGCCGTAATGATGGCTTCTGACGAAATCGCCCGCCCGCTTTCCGGAATCAGTTCGGCTGATTTGGTTTTTGAAATGCCAGTTGTAAGCGGAGGCATTACCCGGCTGATGGCTTTTTACAATTGCGAACTGCCAAACGAAATTGGAAGTATCAGAAGCGCCCGGCACGATTTTATTCCATTGGCCCAAGGGCTTGACGCGATTTTTGTCCATTGGGGCGGTTCTCATTTCGCTTTGGATAAATTAAACAGAAAAATAATTGATAATATTGACGCTTTAAGAAATCCTTATTCTGCTTTTTACCGCCAGAAAGGAATCGCAAGCCCTCACAATGGATTCAGTTCTGGGAATAGATTAATCAATTCTGCCGATAAATTAGGTTATGATTCAGAAAATAATTTTGAAGGATACCCGCATTATGAAAGCCGAGAGCTGGAAGCTGAAAGCCGAAAGCTATCCGTGAAGATCGGTTATCCATATCCTTTTAATATTAAATATGAATATAATCCGGAAACAAATTCTTACAAGCGCTGGCGTGGAAACAAACCGGAAATAGATAAAATAAATTCAAAGCAGGTAGAAGTTAAAAATGTGGTAGTAATGAGAGCGCAATCCCGGCAAATTGAAGGACAATACAATGATGTGGATATTGAAGGCGAAGGCGATTTGGAGGTTTATCGATCTGGAGAAATAATTAAAGGAAAATGGAGAAAAAATGAATCTGACAAAAAAAGCAAACTTTATTTTTTAAACGAGCAAGGCGAGGAAATAAAATTCGTTCCGGGAAAAATTTGGGTGGAGATTGTGGAACCGTATCAGAAAGTGATTTATGAT
>CBDVEN010000085.1:0-3362 GCA_965373025.1 uncultured bacterium
GCTGAATTTTCACGGCGACAGCGCGCCTTACTTGCAATACACCCACGCGCGGATTAAAAGTATTTTAAGAAAAAGTTCGTTTTATGGAGTAAATCCCAATACAAATTTTGAAGGCGACACGACGTCGTGTCGCCTTCCAACACTTTCCTGTCATTCCCGTGAAGCTTATCCTCGACTCCGATCGGGGAACGGGAATCCACGATTACAAAAAAACAGATTCCGAAACAAGTTCGGAATGACAAGAGAAGAGATCGCCACAACAAAATTATTAAAAAACGAATTAGAATTATCTATTTTAAGACAGCTTTTATTTTTTCCGGAAATAATTGAAAGAGCGGCTAAAGAATACAATCCGAATATTATCGCTGATTATCTTTACCAATTAGCCGGGCGGTTTAATTTATTTTATCAAAAAATTCCGGTCTTAAAAGCGAAAAAAGAATTGCGCTTAGCGCGGTTGAATTTAATTTTTAGCGTAACAACGGTTCTAAAAACAGGTCTGGGACTTTTGGGAATTGAAGCGCCGGGAAAAATGTAATTTTCTTTTTTTCATTTAAAATGAAAAATTCCATAACTAATCTATGGAACTGAAATGAAAGTTTTTGAGATAAAAAAAGAGCCTCGTTAAGAATGCGTTGATTCTTTCGGCTCATTAAAATATTGTTTCTTCTTATTAGAATCCAAGTACAGATTTAATTCTCTGGAAAAGATTAACCTTCTGCTTTTTAGGTGTCTCGGGAGTTTCAACCAATCCGTCTATGAGATAATCATAGCGATCTCTATCATGACCATAGACATCAAAATAATTAATACCTTCTATAAGACGGTTGTGTAATGCTCTCTTGTCTTCAGGATTTAAATCCTTTACTGCGTCCAAATGTGCGTAGACCCACCAACCTAATAAAGTAAGTTGAAGTGGGTAAGCATAATGGCTTCCCATTACTATCACTCCAGGACTTCCACTACGATACCTATCTTCAAGTGTGTTCGGTTGCTTCGTCATCGCTTTTCTAATAAGAGTTAGCAATTCTTCAGCTTCCGATATTCTCCTTTCGACAGAAATTTGCTCTAAATACTGATTCACAACATTATAAGGGTTTTCTGTCTTTGAATCCCTTAAATACTGCTCTATTCTGTCCCTAATTTCTCCAAAAGTTTTTTCAGCCATTTTTTATATTCCTCCTTTTTTTCTGCTTCTTATGAGCAGTAATCCAAACGCTAAAATTCTTGAATCATAAATCATAAATTGTAAATCTATCATCCGTATTATTGCCCATAAGATTTTGATTTTAAAAGAACTATTTTAAACTAAAAACTAACCTCCAAAATCCTACCAAGGAGCTTAAGATCTCGTTGCCTACAAGAGGAATTCGATCTCAAATCGCTGGTTAATCACCATACTATTAGGAGGGATTGCATGGCTTTCGCCGCTCCTAAGCAGGATATTGAAGATTAATCCAAATTATATTACTATAGCATAAAGCGGATAATTTGTCAAGTTTTCCCTATGAACCAAGAAACAAAATATTACAACGCGATAAATCAAGTTCCGCAAATCGGGCCAAGGCGGTTTCAGCGTCTCCTTGATTATTTCGGCTCAATGGAGCAAGCATGGCAGGCGAGTTTTTTAGAATTGGAAAAAGCCGGTTTGGAAAAAAGAATTATTGAAGATTTTATCGTTTACCGCCAGAAAATAAATCCAGACCAGGAAATGGAAAAAGTTGCTAAAGAAAATGTTGAAATTATTATTTCCAATGAGGCAGAATATCCAAAACAATTAAAAGAAATTTATAATCATCCGGCGATTTTATATGTAAGGGGATCTTTCCAGAAATCAGACGAACTTTCTTTGGCTGTTGTCGGCGCGAGAAAATATTCTTCTTACGGGAAACAAATTGTTTCTTCTTTGGTGAGCGATTTGGCGCGAACCGGCATAACAGTTGTGAGTGGATTGGCTCTCGGGATTGACGCTTTGTCTCATTGGGCGGCTTTAAAAAATAACGGACGGACAATCGCTGTTTTAGGTTCTGGCGTTGACCAAAAAAGCATTCACCCGGCAACAAACTGGCGGCTTTCCCAAGAAATAATTTCTTCCGGCGGAGTAATTGTTTCAGAATATCCGATAGGAACTTTTCCTTTAAAGCATCATTTTCCAAATAGAAACCGTTTGATCAGCGGATTGTCACTCGGAGTTTTGATTATTGAAGCAAGCGAAAAAAGCGGCGCTTTGATTACGGCAAATTACGCTTTGGAACAAAATCGGGAAGTTTTTTCCGTTCCCGGAAATATTTTTTCTTCTGTTTCACAAGGAACAAACAAGCTGATTAAAATGGGAGCCAAAACAGCGACTTGCGCTGATGATATTTTAGAAGAGCTGAATCTGCATTCTTCAAATAAAATTAAAGTGGACAAAGAAATTATTCCTGATACAATTGAAGAAGAGAAAATTTTAAACCATCTTTCCAACGAGCCAATTCATATTGACAAATTAATCAAGCTTTGCGAAATGGACGCTTCATTGGTTAATTCAACTTTGACTTTAATGGAAATAAAAGGAAAGATAAAAGATTTAGGCGGAATGAATTATGTTTTAAGCGTTTGAAAGTCGTTCGGAATGTAATGTTTCAGAGACGCAAGCTTGCTTTAATAAAATTATTTGAAAATACAAAAATTCTATCTTTGTCATTCTGAACTTGTTTCAGAATCTATTTCAGAAAAATCCCCCTAACCCCCTTTAAAAAGGGGGAAAATTAGATCCTGAAATAAATTCAGGATGACAATTTTTAAACAATTCAAGAGACCAAGCAATTTTGCCTCAAGATTCTCTTAAAAATTACATTTCCTCGCTTTAATTTTTTATTTAACAATAAGGAGATATGAATACTTTGGTAGAGAATGATTTAGTTTTAAAAATCCAAAACGGCGACAAAGAGGCGTTTGGAAAAGTTTATGATATTTATGTAGATAGAATCTACCGTTTTATTTTATTTAAAGTTTCTTCCGAAGAGCAGGCAGAGGATTTGACTTCGGAAGTTTTTTTGAAATTTTTGGAAAAAGTTGAAAAAAATAAAGAAGAAAAAGAGCAAGAAGAAATTAAAAATTTACTGGCTTTTTTATTCCAGACCGCGCGCAATTTGGTTATTGATTTTTACCGCCGAAACGCGCGGCCGATTGTGTCTTTTGAAAATTTTCCGATTGATATTGTTGATAAAAAAAATAATCTTGTTGACCAGATTAATTTAAAAGACGATTCTTTCACTTTACAGATAGCTTTAAAAAAAATCAAGGAAAGTTATCGCGAAGTAATTATTTTGTATTATCTTGAAGGTTTTTCAATCAGCGAAATCGCCGAGATTTTAAAT
>CBDVEN010000086.1:0-3199 GCA_965373025.1 uncultured bacterium
CCGTGCGCCGAAACTGTTCCAGCGCCGACAAGACCCAATATCCCCACCGTTAATAACGCGCAAATTAAAAACTTTTTCATAATATTTTGTTCCTTTTTAATTCTAACTGCTTTTTGACCTTTACTTATTATTACAACCAAAAACAATTTTTATTTCACTATGATAATAGGTATTATCATAGTGTTTAAGAAAAAAATATTTTATTCATTTATAAACGCAAACACTCACTTTTATTTTAATTTGTATTTCTGCCCGCGATTTCGCGGAAAGTTATTATTTAGATTGTCATCAACTTTGCGGATTCCAAAAGCGCGCACCGCGCAATTATCCCGTTCTCCCAGAATCATAACAATATCATTTTCTTTAATATCTTTTCCAAACGGAAAACGGGTTTCAGGAGTGATGATTATATTTAAAGTTTCATTGCGAACTGTTTCAATCTTGAAACCATTATCCGTGATTTCAGAAACAACGCCGCGATGGGCGTTGCGGAATTTTCCCGCGCCAAAATCACGATAAAATTTTCCCGCTACCGGCAAATTTCTTTCCTGCGCTTGTTGAAAAAAGCGCGGATGAATTCTTGTTTGGCCAATTATAAAACTTCCTAAAAGCGCGAGCGTGATAATACCCAAAATTGAATAAAGAATCGGACGGCGATAAGCAAAAGAAAAATGTTTAACGAGTATTTCTAATATTAGAATTAAAATTATTGCGATTGAAATTAAAATCCACGGCAATGAAACGAGAAAAATTTTTATGCCGTAAAAACCAAATCCGGGCGCAAACCATATTCCGCTCATCCGCAAAGTGAAAACAATAAAACTAATCAAATACAGAACAAACAGAATAATCAAAATAAAACCAAGCGCGGCCAAAGCGGTTTTTAAAACAAAATGCGCTTTCGGCCGCATTTTAACTCGTCCGCTTTTTATTTTTTCAAGCACTTTGCCGGTTATTAAAGATTTTTGCGAATTATTATTCGCTTTGTTAAAAAAATTCATAAGCGATAATTTAATTTTTGAAAAAGCGACTTCATTTTTTGCCTGCCTCTTTGCAATCTAATTCCAACGGTAGAAATAGGAATGCGCAAAACATCCGCTATTTCTTTATAGCTTAATTTTTCAAAATAATAGAGCGCGAGCGGCTCGCGATATTTTGGATTTAATTTATTAAGGCATTTGTCAAGCATCTGGCGAAGCTCTTTTCCATTTATTTCTTTGTCAGCGTTTTCTTTGGAAACAGGATGAGGAAACAAAACATCAGGATTAAAAAACGGCAATGGTTCCTTGCCTTTTTTCTTAATCGCGTTAATAAATTCATTATGGGCGATGCGGTAAAGCCATGAAGAAAATTTTCTTGAAGTATCAAAACTTTGAATATTAGCATACGCTTTTAAAAATACTTCCTGGACAATATCTTCAGTGTCGCTGCAGTTAAAAAGAAATTTTCTGGCATAGCGCGTTATTTTTGCTTCGTATCGTCCGACTAATTCGCCGAATGGCTCAACTTTTCCTGACTGGACAATTTTCGCGATTTCTTCGTCAGTTAATTTGTTTAGCGGTTTAGGCATAAATATCTTTATACAAATTACTACAACAAAACCTGTTTTTTATTTCGTTTTCTTTTCTTTCAAAAGCGTAAAAGTTTTTTTAACTTTCAACGCTTTTTTAATTTTTTCCTGCGTTTCAAGCGGCAAGGTTCCAAGAATTTTTTTCAATTTTGCGGAATCAAGTTTGGAAACCTCATTCCATCTTTTTGCTTTTTCTAAAATTTCCCTTACTTTTTCTTCGTTCCAATTATTTCGTTCCTGGGCGCTGCGGGTAATATATCCATTGTCAATAAAAACCCGCTCCAAATTTTGCTTGTCTAAATATTGATTGATGATTTCCTGAAGTTCGGCTATTCGCCGGGCGTTTTTTTTGCTTTTCGCTTTAATCTCAAAATATTCCTCAACCGCTTTTTTCATTTCTTCTTCGCTTGCCCCTTTTCTTTCCAAAAATTTATGGGCAAAAAGCGGACACCATTTTTGATAGCCGCACCAGTCGCAAAGTGGATTTGCCCGCGGCTTGAATTCTTCTTTTTCTTCCATTTCTTTAATTTGGCGGATTATTCCCAAAATTTTTTCCCGCGTTTCATTTAATTGCTCGGCGGTTCTTTCAGTGGAAAGTTTTTCCGAATGTCGGAGAAAATATAAACTCAATTTTACTTTATTATTTTTCTCTTCAATTGAAGGCCAGCGATTGGCAATTCCCAAATGGTAAGTTGAGAGCTGAAGATTTTCATCAACGCTTTTTTGCGGCGGCATTTTTTTTGAAGTTTTGTAATCAATAATTTCAAAACCGTTTTCAATCTTGTCAATCCGGTCAATTTTTCCGGTGATAAGATGAGTTTCATTAGAATTTTCGTCAGCCAACGGCACATCAAACCGGGTTTCCAAATCAACGATATTAAAATTAGTCGGATAATTTTTTTGATAATATTCTTTGAGAATTTTTACTCCCTGGGAAAAAGCGATTGATTCTTCATCTTTGTCAGGCCACATTTCCGGAATCCAGTGGCTGGAAAAAAATTCCAAAACTTCTTCTTCGGTCGGCGGAACGATTTTTGCCGGATCGTGAAGCATTCTTAATGTCTCGTGGATTATCGTTCCAAAAAACGCCTCTTTTGATTGAGGAACTTTTATTTTGTCAATTACTCCAAATTTAAATTTCAACGGACAAACAATAAATGTTTCCAACGATGAATAAGATATTCTCATAAAATTTTGTGATTTTTTTACTTTTTTATTATAACATTAAAACAGGGCTTGACAAAATTTCAATAGTATGTATAATAGATATAATAAAGATGAAAAACAAAAAAGGAGGAAATTGTTCTTTAAAAAGGCGATTATAAAGGAAAATTCATCGGCGCCGAATTGTTTGGCAGCTGTTATCGATGTCATCCCGAATTTATTTCGGGATCTGAAAACATTATTCAATAGATCCTGAAACAAGTTCAGGATGACAAATTAAGTGAATTCAAGATGACAGAATAAATATTTTGGCAAATAATTCGGCCCGATGAATCCTATGAAGCGTATTATATAAAATCTCGAGGAGAATTTCCAGATAGTTCTCTCTCGTATAGAGGTCTTATGTTGTCTTCTGGAGGGTAACATTAAAGTAATGTCAATTACGGAGGAGGGCTGTCGTCAATT
>CBDVEN010000087.1:0-3198 GCA_965373025.1 uncultured bacterium
TGAAAAAATTCTGAGCTCCGGATTAACTTTAGCGGTTTGGTTTATGGATGACGGATCAATAAAATCCAAAAATCACAAAGCCAGAATAATAAATACGCAGGGATTTGAGAAAAAAGAAGTATTAAGATTGATGAGCGCGCTTAAGAGTAAGTTTGGCATTCAAAGCAAATTGAGAAAGCAAAAAGACGGATATCAAATTATGATTTTGTCTGAAAGCACTGATGAATTTGCCATGCTGATTAAAAATCATTTGCATCCGTCAATGATGTATAAAATTAAAGGGTTAGATTAACATAAATGCCTAAAAAGTAACGGAGGCGTCTATAAGGTCGGCTAAGTCCGGATGGAAATCGGGCTGATAGCGCAAAGGCACAAGCCGGCTTTACTGCGAGGGTGGTAGCCCGAGCAGTTGCGAAAGCAGAGCTTAGTGATCCGACGGTTCTTTATAGAAGGGCCGAAGCTCAACAGATAAAAGCTACTCCGGGGATAACAGGCTGGTTGCTTCCAAGAGTCCACATCGACGAAGCAGTTCGGCACCTCGATGTCGGCTCGTCGCATCCTGGGGGTGAAGAAGCTCCCAAGGGTTTGGCTGTTCGCCAATTAAAGCGGTACGCGAGCTGGGTTCAAACCGTCGTGAGACAGGTTGGACTCTATCCGCCGTAAACGTTAATACTTGAAAGATGTCTCTTCTAGTACGAGAGGACCGAAGAGAACAAACCTCTGGTGTACCAGTTGTTCCGCCAGGAGCATTGCTGGGTAGCTATGTTTGGACGGGATAAGCGCTGAAAGCATATAAGCGCGAAGCCCTTCTTGAGATTAGGTATTTGATTGGTTGAAGATGACGACCTTGATAGGCTGCAGGTGTAAGTGTTGTGAGACATTTAGCCGAGCAGTACTAATAAATCTTAGAGTTAACTTTTTTTAATTTTCTTTGCTCTCGTTGGATATTCAATATCCTGCGGGAGGACTGGCAATTTGTGATTGGTAATTCAAAATGTAAAAATATAAAATTTTTGCTCTTTTAAAATTTGATAATTGAATTCTGGATGTAAAAATTTAGGAGGTGGAAAAAAATGAGCAGGAAAGCAAATAGAGAAGAATTATTGGAACTGTCGATATACAAAAAATTTCTTCTGTTTTTTGGACGACCGGTTTTCTATTATAGCGAAGATACATATGGACACGGAATGTTAAATCGTTACATAGCGAAATGTAAAGGATGTGGAACATATTTCGTGGACTATATGCACGGAGATTATCCTCCACTTAGAATCATACCGATTCTAAAACTAATATTTAGGAGAAAAGCAAAGATTACTAACAAAAAAACAGTAAAAACGGTAATAAAAACAAGAAGAAGATTAGAATGTTCAAAGTGCGGGAAGTGGAAATTCATAAAGGACAAAATAAAACTATCTTAAATGAAAAAGGAGGGATAAAAAAGAATTTTATCTCTCCCGTATTTTTTCTTTTTATATCTAAAATTCAGTTATCAAAAATAAAAAAATAATTTAAATTTATTTGGTGTTTAATATTCCCGGCGTTTTTAGCGATGAGGATATACCTGTTTCCATCTCGAACACAGAAGTCAAGCTCATCAGCGCCGATGGTACTAAGTTTTGCTTGGGAGAGTAGGTCAGTGCCGGGAATATTAAACATCAAAATTTAACAGGATTTAATAGACAAGATTAAGAGTAGGGGTTCAAGATTTTGAACCCCTACTTTTTTATTTGTGGATAACTTTAATTTGACAGCGCATAATTTGCCTGTTAAAATTATAAGGCAGGAAATAAAAGTCGGAGTATAAAATAAAATAAAATAAAAAAAACGCCAAATAGGGAGCCATGAGGGAGGCAACCGAATTATAAGAAAAGAATGAGAAATATAAAATTTCTCAAATCAAATAATGGCTTTTAACGGGGGTGTTTTTTTATTTGGCTAAAATTTTTAGTTTGTTAGGTGTAATTAGGTGTCCAACACCTATAAAAGGTGTTGGACACCTACAGACATAAATCCTAAAAGGATCGGAGGTGAAAATAAAAATGAAAACAAAAATAAAAAAGTTGGCGGTTTTGTTATTGATGATATCGGTATTTACAATGGCGTTCGGAGAAACCCCAGCGCCGGCAGCCGCGAATGGAATAAGTCCCGGCGATGTTGTGATCAACGAATTGATGTGGATGGGAACATCTGTTTCTTCAAGCGACGAATGGATTGAGTTGAGAAATATGACAGAAAGTGAAATTGATTTTAGCGTTACTTCGTGGTCAATATATAAAAATGATTTGTCTATGTTTGTGATTGACAATGGAATACTTGAAGCAAACGGTTATTTTCTAATTTCTAATAATAGCGAAGATCATATGTTCGCTGGTGGAGAATCTGCTTTAAATATCACTCCTGATTGTATTGATTCAGCAGTTTCTCTTACTACTCCGGCTCAATATAAACTTTATGACGCAGAAAATAGCGAAGGCAGTATTATTGACACGGCTGATGATGGAACTGGCGCGCCTTTGGCAGGAGATAATGGAGATATTAAAAAATCAATGTCAAGAAAATCAACTCCGGGCGATGGAACTTTAGAAGAAAATTGGTGCGCTGCTGAAACTTCGGTTAATTGGGATGCTGGAGCAATAGAAAAAGGAACACCTGGCGCGGTAAATATCTGCGATGGCGGGGAGCAATGCGATGACGCGGATGATGATGGAATTTGCGATGACGAAGATAATTGTCCTGATATTTCTAATCCAGATCAAACAGACACAGATAGCGACGGAATAGGTGATGCTTGCGACAATTGTCCCGAGACAGCAAATCCAGATCAAGAGGATGCTGATGATAATGGAATCGGAGATGCTTGCGAAAGCGGAAATAATGGCGACGCATTGCTTGTTACAGAATCATATCCAGCAGACGATTCCACAGATGTTTCAATTTCTGTAACTCCTTATTTGGAATTTTCCAAAGCATTAAAAGTAGACGCTATTATTGGAGCTGACAATATTCAACTGCGTAAATACGCAACGCTTGCCGCTGATTCCACGCAAGTTGAGATTAATTTATCGTTAGAAAATAATGATAAAAAAGTTGTGTTTAATTTGGCTGGAAATTTGGATTATGGAACGCAATATTATTTTTATGTCGGCGCAGGAGTGAAAGACGCGGATGGCAATCCGATTGAATCAGAAAATAAAT
>CBDVEN010000088.1:0-3114 GCA_965373025.1 uncultured bacterium
TGGCGGTATTTTCGCCCTTTGGAAAAACCCAAGCGTATCCGGCCGGAGCGATTTCATTTCCCATATAACATTCGGCGCAGTCCAAGTTTTCAATTCCGGCCGCGATAAATTGATAGCAGACCATAATGTCGGAAGGATTTAAATCTGTGTTTATTCCGGCCCATTTTCCAACAACAGAAGCCGGACCGTCAGCGCCAATGACAATGTCAGCGGATAAATTATATTCTTTTTCAGATAATTTTATTTTTACCGCAATATCTTTTTCGTTTTTTATCAATCCAATCGCTTTAGCGCCGATCATTATTTCAGCGCCCGCTTCTACCGCTTTTTCCGCCAGCCATCTGTCAAAAATTTTTCTTTCTAAAACATAGCCGTTTCCTTTGACAAAAACCTTAGTTTTATCAGGAGAATAAATTTCAAATCCTTTAATTTTTTTAGAAATGTGCTGCGGCTTTACATCTATAAGTTTTTCCAATTGTTTTTCGCTCACGCCTTCGGCGCATTGGACTGGCACGCCGATTTGCAAGCGGCTTTCTACCGTTAAAACGGACAATCCTAATTCAGCCGCTGTTTTTGCCGCCATTGATCCGGCTGGTCCGGCGCCTATTATAATTAGATTATATTTTTTTCCTTCCATTATTTTAATTTTTAATAATTAATTACGACTTTTAAATTTTATTATTTATTTTAACATCTGTCAACCAGCAGCTTCTTTTTTTTATTCAACATCAAAGTAACAATAAAAGCGACCAAAATCATTACGGCGGCAAGGACGATTAAAGCGATTAATTTATTAAATCCCTGGACAGAAAGGGCGATCAATCCAAATAAAGCGCAGAGAGAATAAATAAATAAAATAATTTGCCTTTGGGAAAATCTAAGAGAAAGAAGCTTGTAATGCAAATGGCGGCGGTCCCCTTTAAATGGAGAATTTTTATTTTTAATCCGCTGGGAAATAACCCAGAGACCGTCTAAAATCGGAAAGCCCATTACTAATAAAACAGTAGCGACTTTTGCTCCGCTGAAAATCGCCAGAACGCCGACAGTGAATCCCAGAAACATTGAGCCGCTTGAGCCCATAAAAATTTTTGCAGGAGGGAAATTAAAAATTAAAAATCCCAAAGCAACACCGACTAAAGTAATTGACAAAATCGCCAATGGCGGCTGGTTAACTGCTTGAGTCAAACAGAGAAAAAATAAAATAATTCCGCTGATAGCGCCGACTCCGCCAGCCAAACCGTCTATGCCGTCAAGCCAGTTAAAAATATTGATCATTAAAATAATCCAGAAAATTATAAAAAGGGAACCAAAGAGTGAAAAGTCAAAAGTGGAAAGTGGAAAGTTAAATTCTATTTGATCTAAACGGAGCATTCCTCCAAAAGGATTTGTAAGATAATCTACGCGAACGCCGAAAGCGATAATAATTAAAGCAACAAGAGTTTGAAAAAAAAGCTGGATTTTCCAAGAAATTTTTTTCAAATCATCCCAAACGCCGACAAAAAATATTACTGCCAATCCGAGCAATACGCCCCATAATTGGAACGAAATAACTAATTCTTTAGTTAAAAAAATTGTTAAAACAAAAGCGGAGATCATCGCGGTTCCGCCAAAAAGAGGAATTTTTTTTTGATGAATTTTTTCCAGCGGCGGATTGGAAAATATCTGAAATTTTAAAGCGAACTTTTTGATTAAGAAAGTTAAAAATAAACTGGCGATAAAAGCGATTAGGAAAGATTTTAAATAAAGCATAATATTATTTTTTCACTTTCTTCGTTACCCAAAATTCCATATGTTTTCCGAGCATTAATCTTGTCTGGGCGTCAATTGCCGGCATTGCTCCGAACGGAATCGTGGTAAATGGAATTAAAAGCCATTGAAAAATCATAATCAAGTAATAATGTTTGCCTTTTTCTTTGGGGCGAGGCGGCAAAAGCACAATTGAGAGAAGCATTGAAAAAATCAAACCGCCCATCGCCAGATTAATTAAAAACCGGAGAATATTTGGAAAACTTAAAGACAAAACTGTTCCCATAAATTCTTCGCCGCCAAAGTATAAAGGAAACCATCCCAGAAAGGCGATAATAATCGGGGCAGTCGCCCAAGAAAATCTTCCTTCCAATTCCTGAAAGACCCGCCGAAATTTTGTTCTTAACGGAATTTTTTTGTCTTGCATAAATCCTCTGATGATTAACGGCATATTTTCAGCGGCGCAATATCCCCATCGCTGGTGCTGCTTATACTGGGCGGTTAAAGTTTTCCAATATGTCTCGCCCAAAACCGCGTCCATTGAAATCGGCAAAAATATCGGCTTAACTTTATAATCGCCGCCGTAATGCATTAAGCATTTCCAAAAAATAATTGAATCATCAGCAAGAAGATCAGGAGGCCAATAACCGACTTCCACTAACGCTTTGAATGACATTGAGTGGCTGGAAAAAGTAATCAGCTGTTCCGGCCTTGAACACTGGATCATATTCCAAAAAGAAGAACCAGTGGCGATTACTCTGGCAAAAGCGTTTGTTTGCCAGATATTATTATTGTACATTGGCAACGGCTGATAGCTTAATCGGTCGCGGTCATCGGCTTGCGCCCAGTGCCAGGCAAGGCAGGCAAAATATTCCTGATGAGGGCGGCTGTCGCAGTCAAACGCGGAAACAATCACATTTTCATAATCAATTCCTTTTTCGTCAATAACTTTTTTTGCTTCTTTGGCTGCCCAGCTGACATTTGCTCCCTTTACTTTTGCTTCTCCTTGGATATTTGGCGGATGACAAGTTGTCAGATAAAGAAAAAATTTTGAGCCAAATTTTTCTTCCAAAATTTTTGCTTTTTGTTTTGCTTCTTTACCGGCTCTTTCTTCAATGGCCAAGACAACAATCATTTTTTCTTTAGGCCAGTTTGATTCTATTAATGATTGGATAGACGGTTCAAGAATTTCCAGCCCTTCTTTATAAGTCGGCAAAATTATTAAATGATAAAGCTGTTGCCAATCCTTTATCTTGTTTTGTGGAGACCGGGTCTCCGACATTTTTTTACAGCAATCAAGCCAATTTATTTTTTCCCATTGACTTTTTTTTACGATAAGAAGCGAGCAGGTGAGTGTAGACGTAAAAA
>CBDVEN010000089.1:0-3040 GCA_965373025.1 uncultured bacterium
CTACACGATTAAAAAATATTTTAAAAAAAGCGGAAGATATTGCTTTAAAAAAGCATAGTGTTTACATTGGTCCGGAGCATTTAATTTATGGAATTATTTCCGAAAGCGGCAAGGGCAGTGTTGGAAAAAATATTCTGCCAGAAAAAATTAAAGCGGAAACTTTAGAAAAATTTTTTCAAAATCAAAGAAAAGAAACTTGCGGTCAATTTACTCGCGGTGCTACAGGCGTTGCGGATAAACCCGCCCATAATATTTTACAAGCAAAACATAATGATGCGGGCGGGCAAATTAAATTATCAAAAGAAACCAAAGATGTTTTTAAAAAAGCAGCTGTGACTGCCAGCAGTTTCGGGCACAAGTATATCGGCACCGAGCATTTAATTTGGGGAATTTTTTCCCAGAAAAATCTTGCCATCTGTTCTTTTTTAAAAAAAGAAGGAGTGAATATTGAAAAAGTTTTAGAGCTTGCAAAAGTATTTTTAGAAAGCGCGAGCAATTTTTCGGAGATGATTGATATTTTAAATTCAGATTTTTCCGGAAAAACTATGCGGGTGGGCGCAATGGCAAAATCGCAAAACCAATTTTCCGCCAAACCAATATCCGCGCCAAGCAGGCAAAAAGAAACTTTGGCTTTAAATTATTTTTGCATTGATTTGACAACGCAAGCGGAAAAAGGAAAATTTGATCCAGTGATTGCCAGAGAAAAAGAAATCGGACAGGCAATTAATATTTTATCAAGAAGAATTAAAAATAATCCGGTGCTGATCGGACAGCCCGGCGTTGGAAAAACAGCGATTGTTCAGGGACTGGCGCAGAAAATCGCTTTTGGCGAAGTCGCGGATGATTTAGCGCCGAAGAGAATTTTTTCTCTTGATCTAACCGCTTTAGTCGCCGGAACAACTTATCGCGGAGAATTTGAAGAGCGGCTTAAAGATATTTTAAACGACATTGAAAGAAATCCTGAAGTAATTCTTTTTATTGACGAAATCCATACAATCATCGGAGCCGGAAGCGCTTCCGGGAGTTTGGACGCGGCAAATATTTTAAAGCCGGCTTTAGCCAGCCAGAATTTTCAATGTATTGGCGCGACAACTTTGGAAGAATACCGCCGTTATTTTAGAAAAGATTCTGCGTTAGAAAGGCGGTTCCAGCCGGTTCTAATTGAAGAACCGAATGAAAAACAGTCAGTAGAAATTCTTCTTGGATTAAAATCGTCTTATGAAAATTTTCATAATGTTGATATTAATCGCGAGGCGATTGAGTCAGCGGTCAAGCTAAGCCAGAGATTTATTTCCGATCGTTTTTTGCCGGATAAAGCAATTGATGTTTTGGATGAAGCGGCAGCTTTTTCAAAAGGCAAAGAAAACAAAAAAGGTTATTTTAAACAAATCAAGGAAATTAATCGCCAGCGCGAAAAAGCGTTGGATTTTAAAGAAGAAGCAGCGATGAATGAATTTTATAACGACGCTTTGCAGTTCAGAGCGCTTGAAGAAAAACTTTCAAAACAAATTTATTCATTGGAAAAAGAACGGAAAGAAGAAGCGGAGAAAAAAAGCAGAAGTTCGGTGACAGTTGAAGATGTTGCCGAGGTAGTCAGCAAAATCAGCGGAGTTCCGGCAAATAATTTTTTACAAGAGGAGCAAAAACGGCTGAAAAATTTAGAGCTGATAATGTCAAAACGGCTGATCGGACAAAAGGAAGCGATTAAAGAATTGGCGCAAGTTATCAGGCGAAGCCGCTCAAAAATTTCTGATCCAAATCGGCCTTTGGGTTCGTTTGTTTTTCTCGGCCCGACTGGAGTCGGCAAAACAGAAACCGCCAGAGTTTTGGCAAATTTAATTTATCAGGATCCGTCATCTTTGATTAAAATAGATATGTCTGATTTTTCCGAGCCGCATACGGTTTCCAGATTGGTCGGAGCGCCGGCAGGATATGTCGGCTATGGCGAGGGCGGAAAGCTCACTGAAGCGGTTCGTTTAAAACCGAATTCTATTGTTCTTTTTGACGAAATTGAAAAAGCTCATCCGGATATTTTTAATATTCTCCTGCAAATTTTGGAAGACGGCGAACTTGTTGACGCTCAAGGAGAAAAAGCTAATTTTAAAAATACGATTATTATAATGACTTCCAATCTTGGAACAGTTGATTTTACCCGCGAGGCGATCCGTTTGGGATTTTCCGAAGGCGAAAAAAAGAAGAGCCGTTCCCAGAATCTTGAAGAAAAATACAGCCAGATTAAAAAAAGAGCTTTGGGGGACTTGAAAGAATTATTCCGTCCGGAACTTCTTAACCGAATTAACAAAGTAATTGTTTTTAAGCCATTGGGACAAAGCGAAATTAAAAAAATTGTAAATCTTCAGTTTAAAGATTTGGCAAAACGTTTGGCGCAGGAAAAAATAAAAATTGCTCTTTCAAAAAACGGTTTAAATTTTATCGCCGAGAAAAGTTTTGACACAAACCAAGGCGCGAGATTAATCCGCCGGAATATTGAAAATTTAATTGAAAATCCATTGGCGGAAAAAATTATTGACGGGGAAATTAGCGCTGAAGATAAAATTATGATTGATGTTAAAAATGGGAAGATTGTTTTAGAGAAATAGTAAAAACTCAAAACTCAAAGTTCAAAACTCAAAACCACAACGAAATTGCGGGAACGGATTTGTAATCCGTTCCAAGATGTTTTTAAAATAGCAAGGACTGTATTGTAAAATTCAAAACAAAAGGAACTGGTTGCAAACCAGTTCCCGCAAAAATTTCAAAATCCAGAATTTTTCAAATAAAAAAAAAGAGGAGTAAAAATTAAAAATACATCCTCTATTGCTTTATTTGTTCTAGTTCTTTAATTAACTTTTTGGCTTGCTTACTAAATCTTTTAAACAGTTCCATAGCAATCATTGTATCTTTTGCTACTTCAATGAAAAGTTGCACCCCTCTTTCATCCCCCTTTTGTTCTAAATGCTTTTTTAGACTTACTGCATGTCTAGAAACATTTTTTTCAAGATATTCGGCAAGTTCTTCATCAGTAGAATCTTTAACTTTT
>CBDVEN010000090.1:0-3009 GCA_965373025.1 uncultured bacterium
AAAAAAATCCGGGATTGATCCTTATCCGGCGGTGAGCGAACGAACTCATCTTATTGATGAAGTTTTGAAAAACTTTGAAAAGTTTTCAAAAAGCAAAAAAGAAATAATTCTTGCCGGACGGATCCGTTCAATTAGAGGGCACGGCGGTTCAACTTTCGTTGATATTGAAGACGCCTCCGGGAAAATCCAAGTTTATTTCAAGCAAGACGCCTTAGGAAAAGAAAAATACAAATTTTTTGAAAATTTTGACATTGGCGATTTTATTGAAATCAAAGGAACGGTTTTCAAGACAAAAAAAGAGCAGGAAACATTGGAAGTTGCTGATTTTAAAATTTTATCAAAATCGCTTTTGCCACTTCCGGAAAAATGGCACGGATTACAGGATAAAGAAATAAGATTCCGCAAAAGGTATTTGGATTTGATAATGAATAAAGAAATCAAAAAAAGATTTGAAGTTCGCTCGCAGATTATTAAAGAAATGAGAAATTTTTTGGAAGACAGCGGATTTATTGAAGCGGAAACGCCGATTTTCCAATCTCTTCCCGGAGGAGCCGCGGCAAAACCGTTTAAAACGAATTTGAAAGCGTTAAATCTTGAACTTTATTTAAGGATTGCGCCGGAATTATATTTAAAGCAATTGATTGTCGGCGGATTTGAAAAAGTTTTTGAAATAGGAAAACTTTTCCGCAACGAAGGAATAGACCGAGAGCACAATCCAGAATATACTTCCTGCGAATTTTATTGGGCTTACCAGAATTGGCAGGGCTTGATGGAATTCAGCGAAAAATTAATTTGCAATCTGGTTAAAAAAACAAAAGGTTCGCTTAAGTTTGAATATCAGGGAAAGCAGTTGGACTTTACTCCGCCTTGGTCGAGGATAAAATTCAGGGACTGCGTTTTGAAAGAAAGCGGAATTGATATTTCAAAAATAAAAGATGAAAAAATATTAAGAAAAGAAATGGAAAAATTGGGAATCAAAACAAAAGGAGAAATCGGCTACGGAAAATTATGCGATTTGCTTTTTAAGGAAAAGGTGAGAAAAAAAATGATTCAGCCGGTTTTTCTCACTGAACATCCGATAGAATTATGCCCTTTGGTTAAAATAAATCCAAAAGAAAATATCAGCCAGCGATTCCAGCTGATTGTTCACGGAATGGAAATAATTAACGCTTACTCGGAATTAAACGATCCGCAAGAACAATTAAAGCGATTAGAACAGCAAGTTGAAATCGGAAAAAGAGGCGATGAAGAAGCGCCGAAAAATGTTGACAAAGATTTTATTGAAGCGCTGGAATACGGAATGCCTCCGTGCGCCGGCTGGGGAATCGGCATTGACCGCTTGGTCGCTTTGCTGACCGACACTTCGCACTTGCGTGAAATAATTTTATTTCCCACAATGAAACCGAAAGATTAAAACCTAAGAGTTACAATTTAGTTTTCAGTTTAAATTTTAAATAGTATGATATTACATAATATCATACTGATAATAAAATCAGTTTAAAAATTTTTCAACGAGTTGCTTTGCTTCATTATAATCCCCTATCCACTTAATTTTTTTATCCCGCTTAAACCAAGTCATTTGCCGTTTGGCAAAATGGCGCGTTTCGGTTTTTATGGACTCAACAGCTTCCTGAAAACTGATTTCATTTTTTAAATATTTTCCGATTTGTTTGTATCCCAAGCTGCTCATTGACGGTAAATCCAAATCATAACCTTTATCCATTAATTTTTTAACTTCTTTTTCCAATCCCGTTTTAATCATTTGATCAACCCTTTGGTTGATTTTTTTATAAAGTTTTTCGCGCGGAATTTTAACGCCAATCTGCAGAAAATCAAACAGCGGCACTCCCCTGCCCTGCTGGGAGGAAAATGTTTTTTTTGTTATCAGGCAAACTTCCAAAGCTCTAATGAGTTTTCTTTTATTACTCTCGTCGCTATTTTCCGCGGCTTTTGAATCAAGTTTTTTTAATTTTTTAAATAAATCTTCAGCACTCTTCGCTTCAAGTTTTTTTCTGATTAATTTATTTGGTTTTACTTTGGGAATTTCCAGATTATCAACAATTGAAGAAATATAAAGTCCGGTTCCGCCGACCAAAAACGGAATTTTTTTTCGCTTTTGAATATCTTTGATAATTTCCACCGCTAATTTTTTATACTCTGCCAGAGAAAAATCTTCGTTGGGATTAATAATGTCAATGAGATAATGAGAAATATTTTTTACAATAAATGGGCGGGACTTTGAATTTTGAACCCGGCGCGGTTTTGCCGTGCCGATATCCATTCCTTTGTAAATCTGCCTTGAATCAGCGGAAATAATTTCTCCGTTAAATTTCTTGGCCAACTTAATAGCCATTTCTGTTTTTCCAGAAGCCGTCGGCCCGAGAATTATGATTAGTTTATTGTTATTGATATTTGACATTTTTTTTATTAAAATTTCCCTTGATAAATTCTCAAAATCTGCTATTATAATAAAAGAGGAACTAAAATCCCACCACACAATTATTATAGATTATTAATCTATTTAAGCCAAATTTATGAATAATTAATTAACTAAACTAAAAAACTATGAAAACAACAATTGAGAATTTAACAAAGGCGTTTATTGGCGAGAGCCAAGCGAGAAACCGCTACAGTTTTTACGCGAAAATTGCCAAGAAAGAAGGGTTTGAACAAATTGCGGAGATATTTTTGCTTACCGCGGAAAATGAAAGAGAACACGCAAAATGGCTGTTCAGATTAATTAACGAGTTGAAAAATAAAAGTGATGAAAACTTTGACGAAATAAAAGTTGAAGCTGCGGCTCCGACAATTCTAAAAAGCACCGCGGAAAATTTAAAAGCGGCGATTGCCGGCGAGAATTTTGAGCAAACGCAAATGTATCCGGAGTTTGCCGATGCTGCCGAAGAAGAAGGGCTTTCTGAAATTACCGCAAGATTAAGAGCGATTGCTATTGCGGAAAAGCACCACGAAGAAAGATTCAGAAAATTATTAGAACAAGTTGAAAAAAAT
>CBDVEN010000091.1:0-2962 GCA_965373025.1 uncultured bacterium
CATTCCCGATTCCGCCGCCGGCGAGCCAGCGACAACTTCTGTTATTTGAATTTTTGAATCTTTTAAAGAATTATTCTGGTTATCATCAACAATTGCTGGAAGTCCGATCGCGTATCCTACTGAAAGAAGCGCCGCCGCTAAAATAAAATTCATTATTACTCCGGCGGAAAAAACCTGGGCTCTTTGCCAAATGGATTTTGAATTAAGGCTTCGCGGATTATTGCGTTCTTCTCCGTCTTCACCGAGAATTTTAACAAAGCCGCCAATCGGAATCCAGTTCAAAGAATAAATTGTCTCGCCGCGCCGAATGCCAAAAATTCTCGGCGGATAGCCAAAACCGAATTCTTCAACTTTTGCCCCGACTCTTCTTGCCATCACAAAATGGCCCAGTTCATGGACAAAAATTAAAACACTTAATATCAAAAGAAAAATAATAATTGTTAGTAACATAATTTCTAGACCGTTTTAATTTCTTTTTCTTTTTGCTCGCTAATTTCCTTTACTATTTCATTATACTCATTTATCATTTTTTGTAAATCATCCTTGCCGCGAAATTTATCATCCTCGGAAATTTTTCCGTCTTTTTCCAAATTCTGAATTTCTTCCCAGACATCTTCTCTTAAATTACGAATTGAAATTCTCGCGTCCTCTGTTTTTTGGTGAAGAATTTTTACCAATTCCTGCCGCCGTTCTTCGGTCAATGGCGGAATAACTAAACGAATAACTTTGCCGTCATTGTTGGGATTTAATCCTAAGTTAGAATTGTTAATCGCTTTTTCAATATTGACCAAATGATCCTGCGTCCACGGTTCAATAACGATTGTCCGCGAGTCCGGAATGCTGATTGACGCCATTTGTTTTAACGGAGATTTTGTTCCGTAATAATCAACAATTAAGCTTTCCACCAAAGCTCCTGTTGCCCGGCCGATTCTCAAACCGGCCAATTCCTGCTTCAGTTTTTCTACGGATTTTTCCAAATTCGGCTTAATTTTTTGAATTGTTTCTTCCATAATTTTGTAATTTAAAAATTAAAAACTTAACACTCGCTATTTGAATTTTCATCTTCATTCTTATTTTTTGTTTCTTTTCTGATAATTCGCCAATGGAATAAATACAAAGGCAAGCCGACTAAAATAAGGGAAAACGCCCACGAAGCGTCTTTTTGCCTTTTAATTTTTTTCAATTCTCCGGAATCCGTCTGCCATTCTTTCCATTCCTTGTAATCTTTGAGCCAAGCGCCCAAAAGTTTTTTCTGCTCTTCGGAAAGCTCGGAATTTTCTTTGCAAACTTCAGCTATTTCTTCAACATTTTCAGAAGTTATATTATTAAGCGGGCCTTCAACGGTAATCAGCGGCGGGACAGAGGAAATTAGCGGAGGAGCAGACATGTAAGTTTTACTTTCAGCTTTTGTGAATACATACATTTTCAATCCCAAGTCAACTAATTTAATAAAACCGACAGTCAAAAGCGCCAATCCTATTAAAGCGAAAAGGTAAAGATAAATTGTTCTAATAAGAGGGTAATGTTTCATAGTTTTTATGTTTTAAAATTAAATAAAAATTCTTTATCTTGTTTGTGAATTTTTTATTGGCATAATTTTTAGTTAAATATTTTTTAATTAGATTTTTTTATACTCCTATAAATCCCCAATCCGAGGAAAGCTCCCAAAAAATTTTAGTTTTATCCTGACCCGTGCATCATAATCAACGGCGTTGCCGCGGTGGCACAGATTAGAAAAGCAATAATAAAAAATAAAATAATTCTTTTCGGTAGATTTGCTATTCCTTTAGTTGCCAAATAAGCGGCGATGATAATAAATATATTTGAATAAAGAAAAGTTATTAATAAAGGCGATTGACTTGGATATTCAAAAGACCAAATGATGTCCAAAAAGATCGTCATAAAAGGCATTAGGGGTAACCATACGATACATGAAAAGATATGTGTAAATGAACCAAATGTAAAACATATTGGCAAATAAAATCCGAGTATATATCCCAATAATAAAAGAATTATACAAATTATTCTTGCCTTAACCGTTGTCCAGATGAAAAAAAATTTCTTGAATAATATAAACAAGAGAATAAAAATTAAAAAAGGAATTAAACTTGAAATTGTAATTCTAATTAATAATGAATTTAAAATCTCAGTTCCGCTAATATTAAAAAGAAAGCAAATTAAAATCCCAGCTCCTACTCCCATCCCCGCCGAAACTAAATAAGCCATCTTATTTCCTTTTGGAATGTTTTTAATAAATTTTAATTTAAAAATTGATTTTAGTTTTTCCATATTATTCTCCTTGAATTATTAAACAAATTATTTATTCTTTTTAAAATAATCAGGAATTTCAGCCAATCTCATCGCTATTTGAGAATAAACCCATGATCTTTTGGAATGAGTTATTGATTTAATCGGTTTATCTTTTTCCATTTTCTGTTTTGCTTTTTTTAATTCTTTCTCCGATTTTTTAATTAATTTTTCAATTCTCTTTTTAAATCTATTATTTTTTATTTCTGTATTCTTTGCTTGATTAATTGCTATTTCCGCTAAAAGATAATCTGCTTTGGATAATCTATTCTCTACTATTTCAAGAATAGAAAAAAGTTCAGGATCATTAATTTTTAATCTCTTACTTATCTTTTTTAATGCTTTCAAACGCGCTACTGCTTTTAATTCATAATTAAAAACTTTTAACCCTTGTCTTTTATCTAAATGAGTATCATCAAGCCAGAAATTTTTATTGAGCGATTTATTAATTAGACCAACAGCTTTTTGAATATTTTTTTGAATAATTCTATTATTATTTTTAATTGATTCCAAATCATCAATTGCTTTTTCTTTTATTTCTTTTGGACTTTGCCATAAACTAATAATTGTAAAAGTTTGGATTTCATCTTTTACAACTGGAATATTTTTCTTTTCTTTCTTTTCAATTAACTTCATATCTTCTGAAGCAATCATT
>CBDVEN010000092.1:0-2894 GCA_965373025.1 uncultured bacterium
AACACTGTTTTGTCCTGGATTATCAAACGCTCTCGTGAAATAAGAAGCGTTTAATAATTTTTTGCATGTCTCCGGAATATCGCTAAACTTATTATTAGTTCCCTCAGAAAAATTAGCTTTTCCTTTTGGAACAAAATATATCTTCGTTTTGAATTTTGGAGTCTGCCTTTTTGTAGGTCTTTGCTGTGCTATGTCCGTTACTCTATTTCCCCTTGTCCATAAAAATATTTCCAATCCTTCTTCGTCTGCTATCTTTTTTATCTCTTCCAGTAATTGTTCTCCTGATATCAAGAAATTTGCATTTCTTGGAAATATTGGTCCTCCTGTTCCCTCTATTACAGCACCTTCTTCGTCGGCTTTGTACATTTTTACTGTTCCTGGTCCTCCTCCGCTTTCCATAGCAAACTTCATTTTTTTCGCTATGGATTTTATCGCGCTGTCCTGTGTATCTTCGTCAATTATTAAAGGCACGCCTTCTTGTCTAAGTCCCTCTGCAAGTTTTGCGTTTGTGTAATTGACTGAAAGCACTAACATCCTTCCTTGCCAATGGATAAGGAAAAACTTTCCCCAGTTTCCTATTTCCGCTTTTACTTTTATACCCTTCTGCTGATAAGCGCGAGCAGTATCAAGTTTCTCTTTTCCTGCTTCTCCTTCCACCTTCTTTACATTCCATTTTCCTTTTGTCATTTTTTATCTCACCCAAACTATCCATCAAAATTAAACCATTATTTAATAAAAATTTTACTTTTTCAATAAAATAATTATTTTTTATTATTTTCTTGATTCCCGTTTTCACGGGAATGACAATGTTTAATTGACGAACAATTTAGGTGAGATAATTTTTCTCTTCTCTCTATTAAGTGCATTTTTAAAGAACAATTTCCCTCCTTATAAACAAATCCAAGCTTTTTAGTCCTTCATTGTTTAATACCGCATTATAGCATATTTTCAAGGGGTTGTCAAGGGTTGCGAATGAAAGTAAAAATGAGTGAAAGTTTTCAAAAATCAAAACTTGACATGATTAATCATTAAGTGTATATTAAAAGTGTTAAAAACTTAACTCTCTAAACTTTATTAAAATTGATATTTTTTTAAAGCGCGGAGAAACAGTTCGTGCTCTCAAAATCTTATCTTTTAATTTTTTTTGCAACAATTCAACGTTTTGTAAAATAGCAAAGTCGTAAGAAAGTAAGGGGCAGGTCGATTAATTAATTAATAAGTCAATCCTTTTCTCAAATTGAGAATTGGATAAAAGGAAAAAAATGGAAAAGAAACTTTATGTAGGAAGCCTTTCTTACGATTCAACTGAAGACACTCTTAAAGAGGCGTTTTCAAAAGCCGGCACCGTTGTTTCCGCAACTGTCATTAGTGATAAAATGTCCGGCAGATCAAAAGGATTTGGTTTTGTTGAAATGTCTTCAGAAGAAGAAGCTCAAAAAGCGATAGAAATGTACGATGGAAAAGAATTAGACGGAAGAAAAATCATTGTTAATGAAGCCAGGCCGATGAATAAAGATAGAGGAAGTTTTGGAGGCGGAGGCGGAAACAGAGGAAATTACGATAGATAAATCAATAAAGACACTTCCGATTTAAAAACAAAAAAGTCCGCAAGGGCTTTTTTGTTTTTTAAAATAAATTGGACAAAAAGATAGTTTTTTGGTAGAATTAAAATAAGTTTTGAGATAATAAAATTATGAAGATTTCAATTTGCGCAAGTATAGATTTTACTTATGAAATAGGCGAGGTTGCTCAAAAATTGCGGGGAATGGAACACGAAGTTGATGTTCCTATGACCGCCCAAAAAATACTTGGCAACGAATTAACTCTTGATGATTTTAAAAAAGAAAAAAACAAGAACGGCGACGGCGCTTTTCGAAAAATACAAGATGATGTGATAAAACGCTATTATAAAATTATTCAAAAGACCGACGCGATTTTGGTTTTGAATTTTGATAAAAATGAAATTAAAAATTATATCGGCGGCAATACTTTTTTAGAAATGGGATTTGCTTATGTTTTAAACAAGCCGATTTATCTTTTGAATTCAATTCCCGATATGATTTACACTGATGAAATTCAAGCAATGCAGCCGAAAATTTTAAATGGGGATTTAGAGAAAATTATATAATAAATTTAAAAATTTACCAAAAACTATATTAACAAATGTAATACTTATACTACGATCGTAGTATAAGTATTACATTTGAGAGAGCGTAAAATTTTATTGTTTTTAAAAATATAAGATATAAAAAGGAGATAATTAAAATGACTAAAACATTATTTTATGATGACGCTTACCTAAAAGAGCGTCAAACAAAAGTTATTAAAATAGAAGGAAATAAAGTTTTATTGGAAGAAACTATATTTTTTCCGCAGACATCAACAGAACCGGGCGATACAGGAAAAATAAATGACAGCAAAGTTATTGGATTAAGAAAAGAAAACGAAGAAATATGGCACATATTAAATAACCCGCCTGTTTTTAATGAAGGAGACGCGGTAAATCTGCAAATAAATTGGAACAAAAGATACGAGATGATGAAACTTCATTCAGCGCTTCATCTTTTGGCAGGCGCGTTTGATTCGGCATTTAAAGAAAGAGCGGTAGCCGGCGCGGTCAAGTCAAAATCCGCTTATTTGGTTTTTAAAAATGAGTTAACTGATGAAATAATTAAAAAAGCGTTAGATCAAGCAAATAAAAATATCCAAGAAGGATTAGAAATCAAGATTTCTGAAGACGAAACCAGAAAAGGATTTAAATGGTGCCAAGTTGGAAATTATGATCCTATTCCTTGCGGAGGTTTACATGTTAACAATACAAAAGAAATAGGCGAAATAATTTTAAAAGAAAAAACAATAGAAAACGGCAAACAAAAACTTGTGATCAGGATAAA
>CBDVEN010000093.1:0-2893 GCA_965373025.1 uncultured bacterium
TCAATTGAAGACATTTTAACCAACAAAGCCCATACTATTTTTGAAAGAAACGAGCCAAAAGATATTTTTGATTTTTATTGCATTTTAAAAAAGAAAAAAATTAAAATTTCCACAGTTTTAAAATGGGTGGAAAAAAAATTCGGCGTGGAAATTGATCCAGTGTTATTTAACAGCAAGATTTTAGAAGGAGCAGAAAGATTAAACCAGATTAAGCCTTTAATTTTAAAAAAAGAATTTTACAATTCGGATAAAATAAAAAAATATTTCACTTCAAAAGCCACTAATTATTTATTGAAATTATTATAAAATTTATTTTTAATCTTTCTAAAAACCAAAAAATTTTTAGAAAAAAAGAAAGGAAAAAATTATGAGTGAAGAAAATTTCAACGATGAAGCGCAAAATTCATCGGAAAATTTGTCGGAACAACCGGCAGAGCAAACAGAACAAGCAACAAAACAGCCAACGGAAAATCTTTCAGAAAATTTACAGGAAAGTTCCAACGCGATGAAGCAATTATTTGTCTGGGAAGAAAAAGCCAGCCGCCTGGAGCTTTTTATCAGGATTGTCTACACGATTTTTATCGCGATCGTTCTTATGGTTTACAGTTTAATCGCCCAATTGTGCATGTTTGTCCAATGGATTGTTATTTTAATTCTTGGCAAAAGAGTTAAGGGATTGAATAGTATTATCAAAGGATTTCTTGAATACAACATTCATGTAATTGGTTACTGCAATTTTCTTACTGATAAACGCCCGGGAATTCTGCCGAAAAAAACAGAACTTTATGAAAAAGAAAAATAATGTTTCGTAAATCGTAAATCGTAAATCATTTTTTTGATTGGAGGTGATAAAAATGGCTGAAGAAAAAAAAGAAGAAATTAAAACCGCGGAAAAAGGAATTAGCGATGAAGAAAAAATCTGGGCGCTACTCGGCTATCTTTGGTTTCTCTGCGTTCTGCCTTTGCTTTTAAAACGAGACAGCAAGTTTGTCCAGCATCACGCCAAGCAAGGTTTGATACTGGCGCTGATTTCCTGTTTTGCTTGGGTTCCATTTTTTGGCTGGATTTTGGGAGTTATTATTTTTGCCGTCTGGATAATTGCGGTTATTAAAACATTAACCGGGCAATATTGGAATATTCCGTTAATTGGAGAAATAGTGAAGAGAATTAAATTGTAATATTATGAGTCAAATAACTTATTTTGCAAAAACAAATTTTCGCGGAGTGGAAAAAAATTTCGGAATTAAAACAGATGATCGGCGCCGGCATATGTACATTATCGGAAAAACAGGAATGGGAAAAACAACAATGATTGAAAATTTAGTCATTTCCGATATTCAGGCAGGCAAAGGATTGGCTATAGTTGATCCTCACGGCGATTTTGCCGAGAAAATTTTAAATTATATTCCTTCGTCCAGAGTCAACGATGTGGTTTATTTTAATCCGGCAGATGTTGATTATCCGATTGCTTTTAATGTGATGGAGCAAGTTGATTCGCGATACCGGCATTTAGTCGCCTCCGGATTGATCGGCGTTTTCAAAAAAATCTGGGCTGATTCCTGGGGACCGCGGTTGGAATATCTTTTGCGAAACGCGATCTTAGGTTTGCTTGAATATCCGGGCAGCACCATTTTGGCGGTGCCGCGAATGCTTGTTGATGAAAATTATCGGGAAAAAGTGATTAAAAAAATCAGCGATCCGGTTGTTAAAGCGTTCTGGAACGAGGAATTTAAAATGTACCACAAGCAATTTATGGTTGACGCCATTTCTCCGATACAAAATAAAGTCGGACAGTTTCTTTCCACTTCTTTGATTAGAAATATTGTCAGCCAGCCCCATTCAACGATTAATATTCGCGAGATTATGGATAATGGTAAAATTTTGATTTTGAATTTGTCTAAAGGAAGAATTGGCGAAGATTCCAGCGCTTTGCTCGGAGCGATGATGATTACTAAAATACAATTGGCGGCGATGGAAAGGGTGGATATTCCGGAAGAAGAGCGAAAGGATTTTTATCTTTATGTTGACGAGTTCCAAAATTTCGCCACTGAGTCGTTCGCCGATATTTTGTCTGAAGCGCGAAAATATCATTTGAATTTAATTATCGCCCATCAATATATTACTCAGATGGAAGAAGAAGTCCGTGACGCTGTTTTTGGCAATGTCGGAACAATAATCGCTTTTCGAGTCGGAGCGGCTGACGCCGAGTTTATAGAAAAAGAATTTGAACCGGCGGTTATGATGAACGATTTGGTTAATCTGCCAAAATATAATATCTATTTGAAATTAATGATTGACGGAATAAGCAGCAACGCTTTCAGCTCTGTCGGGCTTGAACCGTTTTCAACAGTTGCTTCCTGCGGGCTTCAGGAAAAAGTTATTAAAATTTCCAGAGAGCGGTACGCCCGAGACCGCAAAGAAATAGAAGAAAAAATTGACCGCTGGGCAAATTCAAAAGAAAAAGAAAGCAGTGGAAATGGCAGTGGAAAAGATTTTACCGCAGAAACTTCCCATCAAATGTGGCCGGCTGTCTGCGCGAATTGCGGAGAAAAAATTCAAGTTCCTTTTGAACCGGATCCAAACCGCAAGACCTATTGCAAGGAATGCCTAAAAAAAACAAGAAGCGAAACGCAAGTTTCCAAGCAGGCAAATTTTAAAGCAGGAAATAATAATAATTTTGGAAAAAATGAACCAGCTGATAAAAAACCTGGCGATTCAATCGGATTGAACGAGGCGTTTAAAAAAGACCCGGTTTATTTTTCAAGAAGAAAAAAATAGTAGCCGCAGGCATCCAATGCCTCATGGCTTTCAGGCATTGGATGCCTGCGGCAACAGATATGCAAATTATTTTTATTAAAGAAAATCAAAAAAATAAATGGGATGAATTTATCGC
>CBDVEN010000094.1:0-2888 GCA_965373025.1 uncultured bacterium
ACAAAAAAAAAATAACTCTCAACCCCACCACACCCCCCCCCCCCCCGCCGACCCCCCCCCACCCCCCCTTCTTTCATGCATTTATTCAAAAAGCACTGGTAATATTTATGTTTTTTACATTTTTCGCAAATTTTCCCATGGGAATATAATTTATAATTCGGGCAAATTATTTGGTAATCGTGGAGCGTTTGAACAATAGGAATTTTATATTTTTTTAAAACTGGCAAAATAGACAAAGAAATTTCATGATGGATATTATGAATATGGGCAATGTCCGGCTTTTCTTTTTGAATTAAAATTTCCAATTTTTTCTGGGCTTCTTTATTCCAAATAAGCCGCAACGCTTTTCTAAAGTTTTTAATTATTCCTTCTGATTTTAAATCTATCGGTTCAATAAAATATTCGCTAAAAGGGCTTGGCAGATTTTTTTTATCTTTCATTGAAAAATCAATAACCTGATGGTTATTTTTTTTCAAAAGATTGCGAAGTTCAAAAAAATATTTTTCTGAACCGCCTTTGAGATAAAAAAATTTGTTAATTTGTAAAATTTTCATAAATCCTTTCGTATTTTTTTGCCTTTTTCTTAATATCAAAATTTTCAACTTTAATTTTTGCTTTTTTAACCATTGAATTCATTTTGTCAGGGTTTCCAATCGCCCAAAGAATTTTTTCCGTTAAATCTTTAGAATTTTCCGGTTCAAATAAAATTCCGGTTTTCCCGTCTTCAATAATTTCTTTAAGTCCGCCGGAATTGCTGGCAATAATAGGAACGCCAAAAGCCATTGCTTCCAAAGCAACAATGCTTAAGCCCTCCCACAAAGAAGGAATAATTAAGATGTCTATTTCTTGATAAAATTCTGACGGATTGTTTTTAAATCCCAAGAATTTTATTTTATCTTTTAAGCCAAACTGATCGCTCATTATTTCTAAATTTTTTCTTTGAGTTCCGTCGCCGAGAATTTTAAGTTTTAACTTTGTCATTCCGAATTTATTTCGGAATCTGTTATCCTCTTTTTTATTTGTGAAGATATTTTTAGATCCTGAAATAAATTCAGGATGACCTTTTTCATTTTTCTCAATTAGTCCCATTGTTTCAATCAAATATTTTGCTCCTTTTTCTTTTTCTAATCTACCAACAAAACCTAATGTGATGTCATCTCCGTTTTTTTCTTTGTCATTCCCGTGAAAACGGGAATCCAGTTTGGAAAATTTTTCTAAATTTATCCCGTTATAAATCACCTCAATTTTTTCTGGATTAATCCAATCTCTTCTCTGCGAATTTTCTTTTACTGTTTGAGAAATGGCGATAATTTTATCAGTAAAATGAGAAAGGAATTTTTTAACTAAGCGTTTGATAATTCCTTCATTAAAATTTATACTGTGTTCAGTGGAAATAATAATCGGTGTCCGCGCCAAAACAGCGGCAATCCGTCCCCATGTATCTCCGGCGAAAAGATGAGTATGGACGATTTGTATTTTTTTCTTTTTTAAATATTTATAAATTTTCCAGATTGTTGAAATCCCAAGTTTTGTTTTCTTGCCGATGATGAAAACTTTCACCCCGTTCAACTCCAATTCTTTAACTAACGGTCCGCCTTCAATAACGCACAAAACAGAAATTTCATATTTTTCTCGGTCAGTATTTTTTATCAAATCAATTAAAAATCTTTCTGCTCCGCCATATCCAAGCGAACAGATTATATGAGTTAATTCAATTTTTTTTAATTTAGTTTTCATTGTTTTTGTTATTTCTTCTTTCAACTATTTTTGCTGCTGCTAATGCAATTCCAATCGGAAGCCAGAAGTTAGCGATAAAATATGAAGTGCTGAATAATTGAAAAACAAAAGAGGCAAGCGCGACAATAAAAAAAGCGAATAAAATTTCTTGGGAATAATTTAAATATCCTGATTGAAGACGAGAAGGCGTCTTCTCGTCTTCTTTTGTCATTCCGAACTTGCCTGCCTGTTCGGTAGACAGATTTCGGAATCTATTTTCTTGTAATTGATCGCCTATAGAACAAGCATTTTTAAAAGCGAGAAATAATTTTCTTAAAATATAAAAAACAAAAGCGAGAAAAGCAATCAATCCCAGAATTCCGGATTCAACGGCGATTTTTTGAATAACTCCGTGCGAATCCAATGGCTGTCCGTATTCTAAAATATAAGCCGGGTTTGCTCTGACTAAACTTATAAAAGTTCCGGCGCCGTTGCCGATTATTGGATGATTTAAAAATGCTTCGTACGAGATTTCATTTAAAAACAAACGGTTTTCATTTGCTTGCCACCCCACAGAACTTGTTAAAAGTTGAAACATCAGCAAGAAAAAGATAAAGGCAATCGGCAGGATTAAAAATGCCAAAGAAGGAATTTTTTTAAAAAGTTTTTTTGTTTGTTCACGATAAATAAAATACCAGAAAAACAAAATTTCCAAAAACAGGCAAATCCAGCCGGTTCTGGAAAAAGTTAAAAGCAGAATAGAAATCATCAGAATTAAAATCAATAAAAGAACTTTTTTTATTGTTTCTTTTTTGCTTAAAATTATCAAGAGCCAGTTTAAAGGAATGATAGCAATAAGTAATTCAGCTAAAGCATTATGGTTAAATCCCAAAGGCGCCCAGCCAGCAACAGCGATTGGTTTTGCCCGGGGAATAAGTTCTCCAAAATCCAGAAATAGAGAAAAAATTCCGATTGCCGCGGCAAAAATTCCCAAAGATAAGAAAATCCAAAGAACATTTTTTAATATTTTATAAGAATTGATTGTATTATTGGGCAAGACGAGAAAAGCAAAATAAAAAAATGCCAGCGGACGCAGAATATATTTTAAAGAAAGAAACAAATCATAAGAATTAAAAAGGGAAACTAAATTAACTGCGATAAATAGAGCAAAA
>CBDVEN010000095.1:0-2887 GCA_965373025.1 uncultured bacterium
TAAGGGCGATTTTTTTATTTTCTGATTTTTTTATTACTTCGCCGATTGCTTTTCCAAAATTAAAATGTGTTTCAAAATCTAAATATGAAAACGCTAAATGAATCAATTTAAAATTTGAATGATTTTTGGAAAGATAAGATAAGGGAACCAAAGCGCCGTGATCCAATGGAAAATTTTCAACAAAACCAAGAGGGATATTTTTTTCTTGGCAGATATTCTCTATTTCTTGAATTAAGTTCAAATCATTTTCAAATTCAAAACTCGTCGGATTGCCGAACATTTGAAAATCTCCTGCCAGAAGAGCAGTTTTATTTATAGTCATTCTATTTATTTCAACCGGTCCGTGAGGCGAAATTAAAATTACTGTCTCTGGTTTTGCTTCGGCAAAATTTTTTTCTAAATTTTCCATTGCCTCAACTGTTTTTTTGACAATTTCCAAATCAGACGGAGATCCGATTCCCGGAACAATAATCGGCGGATGAGGGCAAATTGCGTTAAAACAAAACATATTTTATTTTTTTAAAATTAAATATTAACCCCGAATTTTCTTAAATCAGATTTTAATTGTTCGGCATTTTTAAAAAGAATTGTTTTGATGCCTAATGATTTTGCGATGTTTAAAAAATCCTGGCGGTCATCAATAAAAAGGCATTCTTCTGGCTCGCATTTTACTTTTTCTAAAAGAATTCTGTAAAATTCTTTTTCTTTCTTGTCTAAACCAAAATCAAAAGATAAAACAAAACCATCAAAATCTTCATTTAGTTTATATTTTTCATTCAGGTATTCAATTCTTTCTTTTATATTCCCGGAAAAAGCGACAACTTTATAATTTTTTCTTAATTCAGAAACAAGTTCTTTCATTCCTTTAATCGGCTTATAAGAAGAATTCCAAATTTCCTGTAATTCAGTAATTTTTTCTCTGCTAATTTTAAGTCTTTCAACGGCCGCGCTCCAAAATTTTTGTTTCGTAATTTTGCCTTTGTGATATAATTCGCCTTCTTTTTTAGGATACGATCTAAAAATTTCATCAACTTTCTTTTTTGAAACATTGACGATTTGATATATTTTCTTTAACGCTATTTTAGTTCCCACTTCAAAATAAACTCCGCCTAAATCAACGGCGATTATTTTAATCATAATAAAGTATTTTTATTTAAATTTTTTCTCATAATTTCCGGCGCAGAATTAGAAAGTCGCTCAACAATTTCTAATTTTTTCAAAATATCATTCAACTCTTTTTCATTTTCCGCTTCTATTTCAAGAGTCGGCTTAAAGTTTTTAATATCCTCAACAAAAAATTTTTTGTTGTTCAAGTGATATTCCCATCCTTCTCTAAAATATTCAAAACTTTTTTTAAGTTTGTTCTGAAAATGCCTTTTAATAAAATCAACAGCGTTTTTAATTTCGCTGAATTCTTTTCTTAAAATAATATTATCAATTTTAGATTTTCCTTTCCAATCAGTTTTTTTATGAATCAAAACAATATCTTTCGTCGGCCAATTATTTACTTTTAAAATCCTTAATCTGACAAATTCTTTGTTTAAATTTATTTTACCAATTTTAGGAATAAAAATAATATCGGTAAAAGAATAATAGTTTTTAAATATTCCGCCAAGTTGTTCAATATTCTTTTTGGTTTCTTTAATATCTTTAATTGTCGCGCGTCCTCCAACCATAATGAATTAATTTTTAAAAAATAAAATTATTTTTGAATTTTGATTTGCCTGCCCCGAACCCAAATCTTTGATTTGTGATTCTGGGGTCATTTTGATTTTTTACCCTGTTAAATAATTTTTGTAAAATAAAAATTGCTTCGCATTTAACAGGGTGAATTTTTTATTTCCTATCACCAGCTTCCGCCGCCTCCGCCGCCAAAACCGCCGCTGGAAAATCCCCCGCTACTTGGACAAATGACACGGAAATTAAAAATATAAATATTGAAACAAGAAATAATTTTGAAACGCTAATTATTTTACTAAGCTTTAATTCAAACATATTGATGTTTTTTATCTTTTATAAATTTGCGTATAAAAATTTACTTTGGATTTTCCGCTTGAAGATGAAAATGCAGATAAGCCGTGAATTGATAATCAGGACCATTTGTATAAACTCTATATTTTGTAAGATTTTCGTCTTTAATAATTTTTGAAATTAAAGTATAGCAATCAATCAAGTATTCTTCATCTTCTTGGGAAATTTCAGAAATATTTTTTATATCTTTTTTCGGAAAAATCACATAATGTATCGGCGATTGCGGAAGAGGATGTTTTATGGCAATATTTTTGTCTGTTTCAAAAATAACAGACGGAATAAAATTCGGAAATTTTTGTATTCCCACAGAAGTCAAAAGCCCGGTTATTTCGTTCGGATTCAGGCAAGTATTCTCGCATTGATTAAGCACTAAAATTGACCTTGGCTTTGTATCACTGAATAGATATCCGCCAATCAAAATTCCAAAAAAAATTGAAAGGCAAACGCTGATTATTATTTTTCTTTTACAATTTTTCATTAGATTTATTTAAAAATGTTGAATCTAAATTTCAACAAAAAATTAATTTCAACAAAAGATTACTGAAATTCTTTCAGCCATTTGTCAAACACTTTCACTTTGTCTTTTCCAAATTTCATTATATCCATTCTGATTTTTTCAATCGGCTCTTCTTTCGTTAAAAATTCCTCGTTCTTGCTGAAAAATTTATCAGCAAAACAAATAATTTGCTCCTCAATTGAAATCGGAACCATATCTCTTTTCGGAAGAGGAAGATTTTGCTCTTTTATATCTTGCGCGGTCAAGCCAGTAAGAATATGCCTTTCGCAAACCAAACCGTGCTTTGGCAATCCTTCTTTTTCTAAAATTTCCCTGCCTAAATATCCATGGCAGACATAA